>CABXEZ010000008.1 GCA_902511405.1 uncultured Alphaproteobacteria bacterium | reverse complement strand
ACTAAATTTGCAAACTCTTTTTCATTTGTTTTTATTTCACTTTCTTGCATATATTTAATAAATGCCTTTAAAATTATAGTTTCACTATCTACAAGAACACCATCAAAATCGAATATAATATTTTTAATCATAAAGCTTTTAACTCAAATCGTTTTAGATGCTATTTGAGTACCCTTAACTAACGAAATTAATTTCTCATAACAAATTTTTTCATCAACTTTTCCAAATCCAGCAAAAGTACTAAAACCACAATCTGTGCCAGCCATAATTTGTTCCTTTGGCACAAAAGTAGAAAATTGTTTTAACCGATCGGCAACAACTTCTGGGTGTTCAACAAAATTTGAAGTCGAGTCAATAACGCCAGGCACAATGACTTTATCTTGTGGTAATTTAATATTTTCAAAAACTTTCCATTCATGTGCATGTCTTGGATTTGAAGATTCAATAAGTAAATATTTTAAATTTGCCTTCAAAATTATTGGTAATATTTTTTCTAAACCAATATCAAAAGTATGCGGACCTTCATAATTACCCCAGCATATATGCATTCTAATAAGTTCAGGAGAAATACCAACTAATGCATTATTAAGAGCTTCTATTTGTACCTCGGCCCTTTTTAAAAATTCTTCGTCAGACAAATCCTTATAATTCATATGTCTTGCTAGGGCTAAGTCTGGGCAGTCTAATTGTAAATGTATATTACTATCCGTTATTAATTTATATTCTAGAGACATGACTTCAGATAATTTTTCTAAATAAGTGTCATCATCTTTATAAAATTTATTTGGCATAAAAACATTTATAACCCCTGGTGAAGCGGCGTTCATAAATGCTTTAGAGTGATTATTAGAGTTTAAAGAGTCACTTAAATTTTTTATGTCATTCTTCAGTGATTGAGTATCTTGAATTTCTAACTCGCTAGTACAACATGGCCTAGTATAAGTTGGAGTTCCTCCACTATTAGCAATTTTGGTTTTATACTCTGGAAAAGCATCGAGATCAGCTGGCGCTCTTCTTTCACTCTCACCAGAAAAACCTTTTATGCGGTCCTTAACATAAGTAGCATAACTTATCTTGCTCATCTCTCCATCACTTACAACATCAATACCGACATCAAGTTGCCGTTTAACAACTTCATCTACATTTTTTTTTACAGTGTCATTAAAGAGTGCTTGATCAATATTTTCTTTTTTATCTTTGGCAAAAAGTAATTCAGATAACTCTTTTGATCGAGGAAGACTTCCTACGTGAGTGGTAAGAATTGATGAGTTCATAAATTAACCAGTTTTCATTAATATCTGCTTCCAGATAATTGTTTCATCAAATAATACCCACTCATTTTTAATTCCACGAGGACCAAATTCAGCATGAGAAATACCCATGACATAAACTGGGGTATTAGAAGGGTTTCCAAAATTTCCATTACCTGAATGAGACCCTACTAAAGACCATCTTATTGCAGCTTTTTTTACTTGATCTTTTTCTTCGGTATAACTTATGTGTTCAATTGTGAATTTAGAGTCTGGAAAAGCAGATATGAAAGTATTCCAAAAGCTAGCTACCTCTTCTCTTCCATGCCCAGTAAATCCTCCAGGTTGTTCTTGCTGAATCGCCCTATCATAATTTTTTTCAATAGCATTTGTTTCATTATTAAAAATTTGTTTTAAAATTTCTGCGTATCTCACTCCTGTGTTTTCTTTTGAAATATTAGGAGCTATGTATATTCCATCTGCTGGAACATCATTTGGTGTATCTAGATTAAAAGGAACAGCACATTTTTCGATTCCTCCCTCGTCTTGAATTAGCTTATAAGCATATTTTTTAGGGTCAAGTCCAAGCTGCCTAACAATGGCACCCTGATCACGCACTAACCACTCATCATAAACTTGATTATTTCTACATGCACAATCAGCTATAACACGGTAAGATAATTTTTTTCCAGAAGGTTCACCATAAACGCCTAAATTAGTATGGGTTGCTCGAGTAAAAATACGATGGGAAGAGAAGTAACCCTCATCATCATTTCCAATCCAAATCACATCCTCCCCTAATAATTGTCTATCAGGAAATTCTTTTAGTGTAGCATAAGTCGCCTTAACAACAGGTTCAGGACCATAAATAACACCTTGGGGAGATCGAGTTGGCATACCCTTTGCGTAGTATTGATTTATAGATTCAACATCTTTTTCTTCCCAAATCTGGTATGTGATTTTTAAAATGTAATCAGGTAAATCTTTATATTTACTATCAAAACCCTTCATTGTTTTCCCGTAAGTTAATTTTTTTGCCTAACTAAAAAGAGACTACCTTCTTCGTCGCTTATTTGCTTAACACTTCGTATAGAATTTTTAGGTGCAGAAAAAGTATCTCTGGGGCCGATAACTATTTTTTGATCATCACAAGTAATTTCCCATTTTCCATTTAAACAAATGAATGCTTCAGATTTATTTGATTGGTAGGAATGAATATGCGCATCCTTACCTTTAAGCAACGATAATCCAAATCCTGTTTGATGTGGTATATGAGGTTCAAATGTTTTCTCATGAAGGCTTAATTCATCTAAATAGTTAATTATAGAATTAGAATTAAAATGATCATCATCTTCAATATATTTTTGAGAGTCTGAAAATCTTATAACAAATTTTTCAATTTCATCTGATGTGTAATGATCAAACTGGTGAAGATCATTTTCATGAAGAGGTTCTAATGCTTTTTTTCCATCTGGAATTGCTTGCTTTTCTAAATCAATTAATGAGTTATCATTTAATAACACCATGCCCGTATTTTTAGCATCTTTAATAATTTTTGGTGTCCATGTGATAACACCTGGATCGTTTTCTCCTAAAACAACTACCATATATGCTTCATCATCACTGACGTTTTGAAACCCTCTAAACATATTTGTGGGGAAAGAGGCAACATCACCTTTATGAAGGATTACCTCCCCCTCTTTACCATCAGAGCCCCAATAAAAACGCCAAGAACCAGAGAAGATTATAAAAACTTCAGCTGTTGTATGGCTATGCAAACCAGACCCATTCATTGATGCTGCACTTACTGCACCAATATTAAAACCATGAGCTTCAGCTATTTTTACATTCTGTTTGGAATCTTCACTCACACCTGGACCCACGATAGAGTAATTTGATCTATCTTGATGTCCTTTCAGTTTTCCCTCTACAAAAGGAACTTTACTTGGAATTAAGTCTTCAAATCTAGCTAGTCGAGTATTTATATCTATTGTCATATTAAAATTAACACTTATTTATTCATTTTTAATGAATATTATTCATATTATTGAATAAATCAATTCAATAATATATGTGTGATGTGAGTAACTAAATACAAAAAAATGGTAAAGATAGAAAATTTTAACACCGGACCTAAGGCTAATCCTGATGTTACAAATATCAATTTAGATCCGTCTGAAAATATAAAGAATAAAAAAAAAATAAAAAAAATATTAAAAAATATTGTTGAGTCTGATAGCAAAGATCTAGAAAAAAATATTAATAATGCCTATCATCAAAATGCAGAATTAAAATGTTTTCACCCAATTAATAATATAAGTGGTATAGATGAAATCTATCATAAACTTTGGTTACCAATTAAAAATTCTTTTACTGATTTAGAAAGAAGGGACTGTTTAGTCTTAGGTGGAAGTTTTCAAGATAAAGTATTTGTTTCAACTATAAGTCTTTTAACAGGAACATATACAAATCCGTGGTTAGGTATTCCAACAAATAATAAAACAATACATCTGAGGATGTGTGAAGCTCATGAAATTAAGGATGGTAAAATTATTCATTCTCATATTTTATTAGATGTTATTGACTTTATAAGACAAGCTGGTTTTTGGCCAATTAACAAATCTAATGGTGCTGAAGGATTATGGGCAAATTCAATTACTGGAGATGGCGCTATATTTGAAAATATTGATAAACAATTATCACTATCTTCCCTAGAACAAGCTCTTACAATGCAAAGAAGTCTTAATATTAAGCCAGAAAGCGACCCAAATGCTGACCATGCTTATGTAAAAGAAAAGTTAATAAACCATCCGCAAAAAGAATTCTGGCATGAAAAAATGATGTGGTACGGTCCAAGTGGTATTGGGACTGCAAGAGGGTTAGAGGGATTTGTGGATCATCATCAACTTCCTTTTCGTATGACTTTTCGTGAGAGAGATTATTGGAAAATTGGACATTATGTAGAACTTGGAGACGGTAATTATTCTATGACTGGTGGTTGGCATAGTATTGATGCAATTCATGGAGAAAAAGATTGGCTTGGATATGAAGCTACTGGAAAATCAGTTACTATGAGAGTAATGGATTTTTATCACCACCATGAAGGTTTAATAAGAGAGAACTGGGTACCAATAGATATAGCTCATATTCTATCGCAGATAGATATTGATATATTTAAATTAATTAATAGATAAACAAAAAATGAGTATAAAATTTATAAAAAAAAGTATTGATCAAAAAACAAGATCTGAAGATGATGAAAAAGTAAAAAAAATAGTAGAAGAAACTCTAAAAAAAATTGAGACTCATGGCGATCAACATATAAGAGAATTATCTGAAAAATTTGATAATTATTCTCCAAAAAGTTTCAAACTTACAGAAAGCGAAATTGAAGATCTAATTAATGAAGTATCTGATGAAGATAAAAATGATATTCGCTTTGCTCAAAAACAAGTTAGAACTTTTGCTGAAGCTCAACTAAAAACTTTAAGTGAGTTAGAAATTGAAACTCATCCCGGTGTTATACTTGGTCATAAAAATATTCCTGTACAAGCTGTTGGATGCTATGTGCCTGCGGGAAAGTTTCCAATGGTAGCTTCTGCTCATATGTCTGTAGTAACTGCTTCAGTTGCTGGAGTTCCAAGAATAGTTGCAACAACTCCTCCTTTTAAAGGAAAGCCAAATCCAGCAGTAGTTGCAGCTATGAAGATGGGTGGGGCTCATGAGATTTATGTTTTGGGTGGCATGCAAGGTGTCGGGGCCATGGCTATTGGAACTGAAACAATTAAAGCAGTTGATATGCTTGTTGGACCAGGTAATGCTTACGTTGCTGAAGCAAAAAGACAACTATATGGAAAAGTAGGCATAGATCTATTTGCTGGACCAACTGAAACTATGGTTATAGCTGATGATACAGTTGATGGTGAAATATGTGCTACTGACTTATTAGGTCAAGCGGAGCATGGTTACAACTCACCAGCAGTAATGATTACGAATTCAAAAAAACTTGTCGATGAGACACTAAATCAAATTGATAGATTATTAGAAATATTACCAACAAGAGATACAGCAAGTATTAGCTGGAGAGATTACGGTGAGGTTATCTTATGTGATACTTATGAAGAAATGTTATTTAAAGCAAATGAAGTAGCTTCTGAACATGTTCAAGTAATGACAGATAGAGATGATTGGTTTCTAAATAATATGACCTCTTATGGTGCCTTATTTTTAGGCCCAAGAACTAATGTTGCTAACGGTGATAAAGTTATAGGTACTAATCATACTTTACCAACAAAAAAAGCTGGGAGATATACTGGGGGTCTTTGGGTTGGAAAATTTATCAAAACTCATACATATCAAAAAATTACTACTGATGAAGCGGCTACTAAAATAGGAGAGTATGGTTCTAGATTATCTCACTTAGAAGGCTTCATAGGGCATGCTGAACAGTGTAATGTAAGAGTAAGAAGGTATGGTGGGGCTAACATTGCCTATGGCAAGCCAGCATCAAAATTAAAAAATTAAATTTTATTTTTATCTTTTAAAAAATTAATAATCTGATCTGTCAATTGTTCAGCATTACCTGATGAAGTATTTAATATAAGATCAGGATTTTCTGGCTCTTCGTAAGAAGAGTCTATGCCTGTAAAGTTTTTTAAATCTCCTGCTCTTGCTTTTTTGTATAGTCCTTTTGGATCTCTTTTTTCACACTCTTCTAATGATGTGTTTACAAAAATTTCAAAAAACTCGTCTGAAGATAATAAATTCCTTGCCATTTGTCTTTCTGATTTAAAAGGAGAGATAAATGAAACCAAGGTTATTAATCCAGCATCAACCATTAGCTTGGATACTTCAGCAACTCGACGAATGTTTTCTACCCTATCCGTATCAGTGAAACCTAAATCTTTATTAAGTCCATGACGCACGTTATCACCGTCTAATAAATATGTTCGTTTTCCAATAGCGTGCAATTTTTGCTCTAGAATATTAGCAATTGTTGATTTCCCAGAACCTGATAATCCAGTAAACCATACAACACATGGGGTTTGGGAATTTAATTCAGACCGAGTTTTTTTATCAATTGACATTTCGTGCCAAGAAATATTGCTAGATCGACGAAGAGCATGGTCAATCATACCCGCTCCTATTGTTTTGTTATTATAAGGATCAATTATAACAAAACTTCCCAACCTTTGATTATTAGAATAAGAGCTAATACCATGCGTTTTATCAATGGCTACTTTACAATAAGCGATATCATTTAAATTGAGTTTTTTAGATGCAACTTCTTCATAAGAATTAATATTTATACTATGAACTAAATCAGTTATTTTTCCATTAATGTAAGAATTATTAAATCGAAAAATATAATTTCTCTCAGGCAGCATGGGTTCTTGATCCATCCAAATTAAATGAGATGCAAATTGATCTGCTTTGATAATCTGTTCATTTTTTTTGGAAATAATAATATCTCCTCGTGAAATATCCAATTCTTCACTCAAAGTTAATGTGATTGCTTGTCCACAGTATGCTTCACTTAGCTCACCTTTAGATCCATAAATATTTTTCACTGAAGTTTGTATATTGCTTGATATTGTGGTTATTAAATCTCCTTTTGAAATTTTTCCATCAGTTATTGTACCTGAATAACCTCTAAAGTTTGCGCTAGATCTATTTACCCATTGGATTGGGAAACTTAATTCATTATTTTGACTTGAATCCAACACATTAACTTTCTCTAATGCTTCAATTAATGGTGATCCTTTATACCATTGAGTATTTTCAAAATTTGAAAATACATTATCACCTTTTAGCGCTGATAATGGAATAAAATTTATTGATGTAAAAGTAAAATTCTTAATTAATTCTTTATAATCATCAACGATTGTTTCAAAAACGTTTTCATTATAATTAATTAGATCCATCTTATTTATTGCAACAACAATATGTTTAATACCCAAAAGATTGACAATAAAACTATGTCTTCTTGTTTGCTCTAATACTCCTTTTTGTGCATCTATTAATATTATAGCTACATCAGAATTTGAGGCACCTGTTGCCATATTGCGAGTATATTGTTCATGACCAGGCGTATCAGCAATAATAAATTTGCAATTAGATGTCTCAAAATAACGATAAGCAACATCTATAGTGATCCCCTGCTCTCGCTCAGCTTGTAAGCCATCAACTAATAATGCTAAATCAATTTCTTTTCCTTGAGTTCCATATTTTTCACTTTCTATTTGTACTTGATCCATTTGATCAAGAAAAATATTTTGAGAATCAAATAGTAATCTTCCCAATAAAGTAGATTTGCCATCATCTACTGATCCACATGTTAAAATTTTAACTTGTTTCTTTTTGTTTTGATCTTGAAAGAATTTTTCTAAATCCATCAAAAGTAACCCTCTTGTTTCTTTTTTTCCATAGAACCAATTTGATCTTTATCAATTGCCCTGCCTTCTCTCTCAGAATTTTTACTTTTAATTAATTCAATAATAATTTCTTCAACAGATTTTGCTTTAGACTCAATTGCGCCTGTTAAAGGATAACAACCTAAGGTTCTAAAACGTACTAACTTATTCTCAATAGCTTCGTGTTCTTTAACATCCAATCTTTTATCATCAACCATAAGAAGAAGATTATCTCTTTTTATAACTGGGCGAATAGCAGCTAAGTACAAAGGGACAATTTCAATTTTTTCTTGATAGATATATTGCCATACATCTAATTCAGTCCAATTTGATAAAGGAAATACTCTTACACTTTCTCCCTTAGTTATTTTTGTATTATATAAATTCCATAGTTCAGGTCTTTGATTTTTTGGATCCCAATGATGCTGATGATCACGAAAAGAAAATACCCTTTCTTTGGCCCTTGATTTTTCTTCATCTCTTCTAGCTCCACCAAATGCAGCATCGAACTTATATTTATTCAAAGCCTGTTTGAGTGCCTGCGTTTTCATTACATCAGTGTGAAGTTTTGATCCATGCGTAATTGGACCAATATTATTTTTTACTCCTTCTTCATTAATATGAACTAATAAATCTAATTCATATTTTTTTTCAATTGCATCACGAAATTTAATCATTTCTTTAAACTTCCACGTTGTATCTACATGTAATAATTTGAATGGAAGTTTTCCTGGTGAAAAAGCTTTTAATGCTAAATGAAGCATGACAGCAGAGTCCTTGCCAATCGAATATAACATTACAGGATTTTCAAACTCTGAAGCTACCTCTCGAATTATATGTATGCTCTCAGATTCTAATTTTTCTAAATGTGATAGACTCATTACGCTCTAAAGTTTATCATTTCCTATAGCATAAAAGTGAGGATTAAGTAGATCCTCTTTTTCATTATAGTTTATTTCGATATTTTCAAATGTTCTCACCCTACCCCCAGCTTCACTAACAATTATATGTCCTGCAGCTATATCCCATTCTGAAGTTGGACCAAAGCGAGGATAAATATCAGCAACACCTTCAGCAATTAAGCAAAATTTTAAAGAACTTCCTGCTTGAACAATTTCTGTATTAGAAAAATTTTTATTTACCCAACTATCAAAAGATTGATTTGAATGTGAACGACTACCAATAATTTTTTTAATGTTTGATTGGTTTGAGACAAATATTTTTTTGGCTTCTTTTAAATCAATTAATTCAGAACTAGAATTAATTTTATAAGATCCATAATTTTTTTGAGCAAGATATATATCAGATTTAACAGGAGCGAATATAACTCCGAGAATGGGTTTATTATTTTCAATTAAAGCAATATTAACTGTAAACTCTCCATTTTTTTTAATAAATTCTTTTGTTCCATCCAATGGATCAACTAACCAGTATTTGATCCAATTTTTTCTTTCATTCCATTCAACGAGCGACTCTTCACTTAAAATTGGAATAGTCCTGTCTAACTTCTGTAAAGCATTCATAATTATTTTATTGGAAGCTAAATCAGCTTTAGTTAAAGGTGAAGAATCATCTTTATGTGTAACTTCGATATCGTCGTTATAGTATTGAAGAATTTCTTCTCCTGCTTTTAATGCAATATTACAAACCTTAAGCAGCAAATCATTATTCTCAATCATTTTAATTTGACTTTTATAGAACCTAAATTAGTGTTTTTATAGATTTTTATGGAAAAAGAAATTTATAAAATAATTGATAAAGATAAGTTGACCATAATTAATAAATCAATTGAAAGCGCTCACGGATTACCCAATGAATGTTATTTAAATGGACCTTATACTAACATTGAACGAAAGAAGATATTTGAAGATAAGTGGGTTACAATTGGCGTAGCAAGTTCTATCCCCAAACCAGGGGATTCAAGGCCAATTGATTTATTAGGGATTCCTCTAATTATTATAAGAGATAAAAATCATCAAGTTCGCGTTTTTCATAATGTCTGTAGTCACCGAGGATATAAGTTAATTCAAGAAACTTGTTCGCTTAAAAATGTTTTGAGATGTCCTTATCACTCATGGTCATATGACTTTGAAGGAAATTTAGTTGCCACACCTCATTTAGGGGGAATTAACAAACATGAACATGATGATTTTGATAAATCTAAAAATAGTCTTAAGGAAGTACGAACATCCATTTGGTTAGATTTAATAATGGTTAATATTTCAGAAAACGAATTACCTTTTGAAGAATATATAAAGCCTCTTGAAGACAGATGGTCTGCATTTTGGACTAAAGAAGATCAAGAATTAATTTTTCATGCAGAAGATTATGGATATTTTAATTTAGAAGCTAAATGTAATTGGAAGTTCGCAATAGAAAATTATTGTGAAAGTTATCACTTACCTTTTGTTCACCCTGGCTTAAATGCTTATTCAAAAATTGATGATCATTATCATATTCAGGGATTACCAAATCGTTTTGCAGGTCAAGGAACGCTTGTTTACAATCCTAGGTTTGAAAATAATGAAAAATTTCCAACTTTTCCTGGATGGTCTAAAGAAAAAGAAGAACATGCTGAGTATGTCGCATTATTTCCAAATGTTATGATCGGTATTCACAAAGATCACTATTATGCTTACTGGTTAGAGCCTGTTTCTCATAATTTTACTAGAGAACATATGGAAATTTATTACGTAGGTGAGGAGGCAGCTCTTAGTGATACTTATAAGTCACTAAGAAAACAAAATTTTAAACAATGGCATAGTATTCAATCAGAGGATTTAAATATTATTGAAGGGATGCAAGAAGGAAGAAATTCTCCTGCTTATAATGGAGGTAATTTTTCACCTGTCTTGGATAATCCAACACATCACTTTAATAAATGGATTGCTAATTCATTAACTGATAATGAATTTTCTGCTATTAAAAAATAATAAATGGCAGATCCTTTATTACAAACTTTTCAACTCAAACATTTACATTTAAAAAATCGTATTATTACTACCAGCCATGAACCAGCTTACAATGAAGGTGGATTTCCAAAAGATAGATATATTGCTTATCATTTGGAGAGAGCAAGAGGTGGAATAGCAATGACAATGACTGCAGGATCAGCAGTTGTATCCAAAGATAGCCCACCTTCCTTTGATAACATTCATGCTTATAAAGATGAAATTGTTCCTTGGATAAAAAAACTTACAGACACTATTCATGATCAGGATTGTAAGATTATGATCCAATTGACACATCTTGGAAGAAGAACATCATGGAGTAAGGGAGATTGGTTACCTTCTCTATCATCAGGTAAACATAGAGAGCCAGCACATAAAGCTTTTCCAAAAGTAATGGAGAGCTGGGATATTGAAAGAATAATAAAAGAGTACGGTGATGCGGCAGAAAGAATGAAACTAGGAGGCATGGATGGGGTTGAACTAGAAGGTCAAGGTCATTTAATTGGTCAATTTTTATCTCCTTTAACTAATGAATTAAACTCAGAGTACGGTGGCAGTTTAGAAAATAGATTACGATTTACGATTGAAGTTCTTTCAGACATTAGAAAAAAAGTTGGTCAAGATTTTATTATAGGAATAAGATGTGTATTTGATGAAGTAGAGGAAGGTGGTATTACTAAATCAGAAGGTTTAAAAATTGCAAAAATCTTATCTGACTCAGGTTTAGTAGATTATTTAAATGTAAACAAAGGTAGGATTCATACAGATCCAATATTAACAAAACACATACCCATACAAGGAATGAAAAGTGCGCCTCATTTAGAGTTTGCAGGTGAAATAAAAAAGGAAATAAATATACCAATATTTCACGCTTCTAAAATTTCTGATGTAGCCACGGCAAGGTACGCGATTTCAAATGGATTAGTTGATATGATAGGAATGACAAGAGGTCATTTAGCAGACCCGCACATAGTTTCTAAAATAAAAGAAAAAAGAGAAGACGATATTAGACCTTGCGTTGGGGCAACCTATTGTTTGGATAGAATATACCAAGGTGAAGAAGCATTATGTATTCATAATGCTGCTACCGGAAGAGAATTAAAATTTCCAAATATTATATCTCCTTCAACAGTAAAAAAGAAAATTGTAGTTGTTGGAGCTGGACCTGCAGGACTTGAAGCAGCAAGAATAGCTGGAGAAAGAGGTCATGAAGTTGTGGTTTTTGAAGCAGCTCCAGATCCTGGAGGGCAAATAAGATTATGTGCAAAATCTGAGAGAAGAAAGGATATGCTTGGTATTATTGAATGGCGTATGCAACAATGTACTAAAAAAAATGTTAAATTTAATTTTAATGTTGTAGCAGAAAATCAAGATGTTCTTGATGAAAAACCTAACACAATTATTATTGCAACTGGAGGGATGCCTAATCTTGAACTTTTTGAGACAAAAAAAGACTTAGAAAATGTTTACACAAGTTGGGATATAATTTCTGGAGATGTTAAATTAAGTGACAGTATTTTAATCTATGACGAAGCTGGAGATCACACTGGAATGCAATCAGCTGAGATTGCTATAAAAGAAGGTTCAACAGTTGAGTTCATGACACCAGATAGATTAATTTCCTCTGAAATAATGGGAATGAATTTAACTCCTTATTTAAAAAATCTTCAAAATAAAAAAATTACATATTCTATTGCTAAAAGATTATTAGATGTATCGATTAAAGGAAATAAATTAAATACTCTAATTGGCTCTGACTATGATGAAAACTTTAAATATAATTCATCGTATGATCAGGTTTTTTTAAACTATGGAATTAAGCCTTTAGATGAATTGTACTTTAGTCTAGTTCCTTATTCAAAAAACAAAGGAGAGATTGATTACAAGAAATTTATTAATGGCGAGGAACAAGACATTATAAGTGATAACAATCAATTTAATTTATTTAGGATTGGTGATGCAGTTTCTTCTAGAAATATTCATGCAGCAATATACGATGCTTTGAGATTAGTAATTAACTTGTAAAAAGTTAATTTTTATCCAAAGTGACAAAGCGATTATTAATGATTATAATTTGCATAAAACAGTAGGTGAATAATGGATGAGGAATTATTTAAAAAAGGATTAGAAAAAAGAAAAGCAACGTTGGGAAAAGATTACGTTGAAAAAAATTTAGAACAAGCGGATGATTTTACTCTTCCTTTTCAAAAAGCAATGACAGAATGGTGTTGGGGTTTTGGTTGGGGTGATGATGTAATTGATATGAAAACACGATCTATGATGAACTTATCTATGATTGGTGCTTTAGGTAAAATGCAAGAATGGGAAATACATTGTAGAGGAGCGATAACCAATGGGGTTTCAAAAGAGGAAATTCGTGCTATCATTCATGTTATAGGAATCTATTGCGGAGTACCTCAAGCATTAGAATGTTTTAGAGTTGCAAAGAGAGTGTTAGAAGAAAAAAATCTTTAAAATATTTTAATTAAAAACATAAAGAATATATCCAACGTATAGAAGTAATCCAACAGAGCCATAGGTTCTCCCTATTCTTTTTAATAAAATCATAAATCCTAAAATCATTGCAGTAACAAAAAGCATAAAGATTAAATCTAAAGATCCTATAACTCTAGGTACACCAAAATTACCAAAAAAAGAAGAAACACCAAGAACACCTAAGACATTATAAATATTTGAACCTAATACATTGCCAAGAGCAAAATCAACTTTTTTTCTAATAGCAGATAATATGCCTACTACTAGTTCAGGTAAAGAAGTTCCAAAAGCAACTAAAGATACGCCTATTATCGCTTCAGGAATATTTAATTGATTTGCAATATTTATTGCAGATTCTACAAAAAGATCTGATCCATAAATAAGTAATATTATTCCTCCCACAATAAATATTATTGAGATTAAAAGAGAGTAATCGCCTTTTTCTTCGACTTCAGAAACGTCAAGTGAGCCCTGTTTTACTTGTATGAGCATAATAATGAACAATAAACAAATCGATAAAATACCAAAGAGGTAATTAAAAGGTAAAATAAAATAACTCATGAAAATTAAAATAATTGCTAAGCCAATATTAATCGAAGCTTGGTTAATTTGATTTTGATTTATGTTACTAATAGGAATTAAAAAAGATGTAGCGGCCATAACTAGAATTAAATTTGCGATATTGCTTCCAATCACAGCACCTACGGCTAGGTCAGCATGATTTGTAATAACTGCATTAATACTACTTGCTAGTTCAGGTAAAGACGTCCCACCAGCAACGATAACTACACCTATAGCAAATAAAGAAACTTTTAATTTTTTACCAAGGCTTATAGATCCTCTAATAATTATCTCCGCCCCAAGAATAAGTAAAGACAAACCTATAAACAATAAAATTAAATTCACTTGTTCTTATTAATTAAATTTTTTAAAAAAAGATATAAACAAAGATAAATGGATGTGTTTGATTATATAATAATTGGTGCAGGCTCAGCTGGTTGTGTTCTTGCAAATAGGCTTAGTGAAAATTCTAAACACAAAGTACTTTTATTAGAAGCAGGAGGTAAAGATACTTACCCATGGATTCATATTCCTGTTGGTTATTACAAAACAATGCACAATCCAAAAACTGATTGGTGTTTTAAAACAGAGCCTGACGAAAATTTAAATGGGAGATCAATTAATTACCCTCGTGGAAAAACATTAGGTGGAAGCTCGTCAATTAATGGCCTTTTATATATCAGAGGGCAAGCTCGTGATTATGATATTTGGCGGCAGCAGGGAAACACAGGATGGGGATGGGATGATGTTCTCCCCTACTTTATTAAATCTGAAAACCAAGAGAGGGGCGCAAACAAATTTCATGGTGTAGGAGGCCCACTATCTGTCTCTGATATTAGAATAAAACTTAATATATTAAATGAATTTCAAAATGCTGCAGCAGAAATGGGCATTCCTAAAATTAATGATTTTAATACAGGTGATAATTTTGGGTGTGATTATTTTCAAGTAACAGAAAAAAACGGTTTACGATGCAGTACTGCTGTGGGCTATCTTAATCCTATAAAAAAAAGATCCAATTTAAAGATTGAAGTAAAGGCACATGTTAAGCAAATAAATTTTCAAGATAAAAAAGCAGTTAGTATCTCTTATTGGAAAGATGGTGAATTGATTACTGTAAAAGTTAATAAAGAAGTAATATTATCAGCTGGATCAATTGGCTCTCCACATATTCTACAAACATCAGGTATTGGAGATAAAAAAGAATTAAGAGATTTGGGTATTCCAATAATTCATCATAACTCTAATGTTGGAAAAAACTTACAAGATCACTTAATGTTACGACCAGTTTACAAAGTAAGCAATATCAAAACGTTAAATAAAACTATCAATAGTTTTTTTGGCAAAATGATGATTGGAATGGAATTTGTTTTTTTTAGAAGAGGTGTAATGACTATGGGGGCAAGTCAATTATGTGGATTTGCCAAAAGTGATAGTAGTAGAGAGACTCCAAATTTACAATTTCATGTTCAGCCAATTAGTACGGATAAATTAGGAGGCTCTAATCTTCATAATTTTAATGCCTTTACGCCAACTGTTGCAAATATTAGACCTACTAGCAGAGGTGAAGTTAATATTTCGTCAAGTGACTCAAGAGAATATCCAAGAATTAAAATGAATTACTTATCAACAACTGATGATAGGCAAGTAGCTGCAGCAGGTATAAAATTAATAAGAAAAATTATTTTAGAAAGTCAGACATTTAAAAAATATAATCCTATAGAATTCAGACCAGGCTTAGAATACCAAAGTGATGATGAGATAGTTAGAGTTGCAAGCGATTATGCCCAAACAATCTTTCACCCCGTAGGAACTTGTAAGATGGGAAATGATAATACTTCTGTTGTTAGTGATAAACTTAAAGTTCATAATATTGAGAATTTACGTGTCGTAGACGCATCAATAATGCCAAATATTACTTCTGGTAATACTAATGCCCCAACAATTATGATCGCAGAAAAAGCAGCAGATATGATTATTGCTGATCAGTAAATTTATTGAGCTACCGTATCCTCCAAGTTTATTCCAGCAATTTCGACAGGTGCTTTCATTGCATCTCTTCTAAAAGGTTCTCCTAATTCTTGATTTAAAATAACCTCAATAAAAGTTGTTACGCCATTCATCTGATCCACACATGATACTTTAAGAGCTTCAGTTAACTCTGATTGAGTTGTCACTTTAACGCCTTTAAAACCACATGCTTCTGCAATTTTTGCGTAACTTAATTTTGGATCAAGCTCTGTTCCAATAAAATTATTATCATACCAAAGGGTTGTATTTCTCTTCTCTGCTCCCCATTGATAATTCCTAAATATAACCATTGTGATATTTGGCCATTCTTCACGGCTACATGAAGTCATCTCACTCATACTAATTCCAAAAGCGCCATCACCAGAAAACCCAACAACTGGTGTATTAGGACATCCAATTTTTGCACCTAATACTGAAGGAAAACCATAACCACATGGTCCAAATAATCCAGGAGCTAAATATTTTCTTCCTTGTTCAAAGGTAGGGTAAGCATTTCCAATTGCACAGTTATTTCCAATATCACTTGAAATAATAGCATCACTTGGCAAACCTGCTTGAATTGCTCTCCAAGCCATACGGGGAGACATTCTATCAGGATCTCTCTCTCGAGAATCTTTATTCCATGACGTACCTTCATCATCCTCTTCATGATCAAGACTTGTTAATGTTTGAAGCCATGCTGATTTAGTTTGATGTATTAATGCTTTTCTATCTTCTCTGCCATCATCACCAGCAGTTGACTTTAATTGATTTAGAATTTGCTCAGCGACTAGCTTTGCATCACCACATATTCCTACAGATATTTTTTTTGCCAAACCTATTCTATCAGAATTAATGTCAACTTGAATAATCTTAGCTTCTTTTGGCCAGTAATCAATTCCATAACCTGGTAAGGTAGAAAATGGATTTAATCTTGTTCCAAGAGCTAGTACGACATCTGCTTTAGAAATAATTTCCATTGCTGCTTTAGAGCCATTGTATCCAAGTGGTCCAACGGCTAAAGGATGTTTACCGGGAAAGCTATCATTATGTTGATAACCACATGCTACAGGAGCATCTAATTTTTCTGCAATATTTTTACACTCTTCAATAGCATCAGCAAGAACTACTCCTGCGCCTGATAATATTACTGGAAATTTAGCTTTGGATAAAAGATTAGCCGCTTCACTAATAGCTGCAGTTCCCCCAGCAGGTCTTTCAAATTCAATTATAGATGGTAATTCAATATCAATTACCTGTGTCCAGAAATCTCTTGGTACATTTATTTGAGCAGGCGCTGAACCTCTCTTAGCTTTCAAAATTACTCTATTCAATACTTCTGCCATCCTTGATGCATCACGAACTTCTTCTTGATAACAAACCATGTCTTTAAATAAGTTCATTTGTTCAACTTCTTGAAAACCGCCTTGCCCTATTGTTTTGTTAGCAGCTTGGGGCGTAACTAAAAGCATTGGTGTATGATTCCAATAAGCTGTTTTAATAGGTGTTACTAAACCGGTGATCCCAGGGCCATTTTGAGCAATACACATCGACATTTTTCCAGTTGATCTTGTATAACCATCAGCTATTAATCCCCCATTAGACTCGTGAGCAACATCCCAAAAAGTAATACCTGCTTTGGGGAAAAGATCTGAAATTGGCATAAAGGCTGAGCCAATTATTCCAAAAGAATGTTGAATTCCGTGCATTTGCAGAACTTTTACAAAAGCTTCCTCTGTTGTCATTTTTGCCATCTTCAAATCTCCAGTTAATATATTATGTTACTTATTTAGACTTATTTATTAAATTTCAAATTTTGAGTATAATAAATTAAGATCATAATCTAGGAAATTAATAAGATAATGAATAAAAAAGAGCTTAAAACTAATAATACACATAAAAATATTAAGCATAATTTAAATGGCCAAGAGATAATAAAATTTATAGCCAAAACTTTACCTCATCAACCTGGTGTGTATCAAATGGAAGATGATGATGGACAAATCTTGTATATAGGTAAAGCAAAAAACCTTTCAAAGAGAGTTATTAATTATACAAATTTAAATAACCTCACCCGGCGATTACAAAGAATGGTCAGTCTAACAAAACAAATGAATTTTTTTGTGACTAATACGGAGATCGAAGCGTTACTGCTTGAGTGTAATTTAATTAAAAGACACAAACCACGTTTTAATATTATTTTGCGTGATGATAAATCTTTTCCCTATATTCTTATTAATAAGGAACACAAATATCCACGTCTTCAAAAGTACCGTGGTACAAAAAAAATTAAAGGAGATTATTTTGGCCCTTTTGTTTCTCCATCAGTTGCTGATTATACGTTAATAGCACTTCAAAAAGCTTTTTTACTAAGGAGTTGTTCAGAGGGAACTTTTAGTAATAGAACAAGACCTTGTCTTTTATACGATATCAAAAGATGCAGTGGGCCTTGCGTAGAGTATATTAATGAAGTCAAGTATAAAGAAAGTATTGATGATGCAAAAAAATTTTTAAAAGGTAATACAAAAAAAATTGAAAAAAAACTGACTTCAAAAATGAAGATTGCAAGTAAAAATCAAATGTTTGAAGAAGCAGGAAGATTAAGAGATAGGATTAAATCAGTTAATCAAATTCAAAAATATCAATCTGTATATATAAAAGAAATGAGGAACATTGATATTTTCGCTATTAAAATTATTGATAATAAAAGTTGTATCCATGGTAAGTTTTATAGAAATGGAAGCAACTATGGAAACAAATCATTTTTCCCTTCTCACGAGGATACAAGTGAAGATAGAGAAATACTTGAGTCATTTCTTTATCAATTTTATGCAGACAAAGATATACCCCCAAAAATATTAGTGAATATAGACCAAAATTTTTTTAAAGAAGTTGAAATAACTTTGAATAAAAAAAATAAGTCAAAAACAAAAATACTAAAACCTAAATCTGGGGAAAAATTACAACATATTTTACTCGCAGAAAAAAATTCCCTTGAAAGTATTAAACTTAAAAAATCAAGTTTAGAAACACATAACTTAGCCTTAGTTTCATTATCCAAACTTTTAAAAATAAATAAAGAAATACAGCGAGTAGAAGCTTATGATAACAGTCATACATCCGGTAAAAATTCTGTTGGGGTAATGGTAGTTGCGGATAAAGAAGGATTAAGTCCAAAAAATTATAGAAAATTTAATATTCGTTATGATTTAAAAAATAATAATATTTCCAAAATTGATGATTATTATATGATGGAAGAAGTGCTCACTAGAAGACTGGGTAAAATAGGTAAAAAAGATGAGTCTCAAATTCCTGATGTTATAATAATTGATGGAGGAAGAGGTCAATTTAACAGTGTATTGAAAATTTTAAAAAAATATCAGTTAGAAGATATTAATTTGCTCAGTGTTTCAAAAGGACCTGAAAGAAATGCTGGCAGAGAAATAATTCATCTTGAAAATCAAAATTTAAATTTGAAACCTAATGATAGTTTACTTAATTTTATCCAAAGATTGAGAGATGAAGCCCATCGTTTTGCTATAACCGCGCATAGATCAAGAAGATCAAAATCATCAATTAAATCAATATTTGATGATATAAAAGGTATTGGACCAAAAAGAAAAAAAGAATTACTTTTACATTTTGGCACAATTCAAAAGATTAAATCAGCCTCACTGGATGAGCTAAAACAAGTAAAGACAATTCCCTCAAAAAAACTTGAGGAATTGTATGAATTTTTTAATGGCTAATGTACCAAACTTAATCTAAAAAAAATTTATGAAACTAAATATTTCTAACTTGCTTACTTTAGCTCGTGTAATAGTTATACCGCTAATTGTATTCTGTATTTACATGAACAGCCCTTTCTATGGCTGGACTGCATTTACGTTATTTTGCTTAGCAAGTATTACAGATTATTTTGATGGATATATTGCACGTATTAGAAATGAAGTTACTAATTTTGGAACCTTTCTTGATCCAATAGCAGATAAATTATTAGTTGCAGCAGTTATTTTAATTTTAACGTCTAAAGAAGTAATTGCTGATTGGGAAACTATTCCAGCTTTAATAATACTTCTTAGAGAAATTGCCGTTTCTGGACTAAGAGAATATTTGGCAAAAATAAAAGTAAGTGTTCCAGTATCACAAATAGCTAAAATAAAAACATCAATACAGTTAATCGCACTCGCTTTTTTAATTCTAAGTGAAAGTGGCATCACAATTATCCCAATAATATCTATTGGAAAAATTGCACTATGGGTTGCAGGTATATTAACTTTATATACAGGATATGACTATCTTAAATCAGGTTTAAGGCACTTTTAATGAAAATTAAATATTTTGCTTGGATTAGAGAATTAACAAAAAATAATGAAGAGTATCTTGACTCAAATGAAATACAAAATTTGAAAGAATTAAAAAAATTTCTTTCAACTAAGTATCCAGATTTACAAAAACACTTTGATCAGGAGATTTTACGATTTGCTGTTAACCAAGAATATGTTGTCGAAAACATTGATCTTAATGTAGATGACGAAATTGCAGTGTTTCCTCCTGTAAGTGGTGGATAATGATAAAAATTCAAAAAGAAAATTTTAACGTTGAGAAAGAAATCAGCTCAATAAAAAAAATTCATTCCAACGTAGGTGCAGTAACATCTTTTATAGGATATGTTAGAGACAATAATAATAATACTAATGTTGAGTCAATAAATTTGGAAGTATATGAAAAGATGGCTTACAAGCAGTTTCAAAAAATTATTAAAGAAGCTAACATTAATTGGAATTTAATTGATACCTTGATTATTCATCGATATGGAAAACTTCAAATTAATGATAAAATAGTTCTAGTTGCGAGCTTTTCATCACACCGCAAAGACAGTTTTGCAGCATGTAATTTTATAATGGACTATCTAAAAAAAGATGCACCATTTTGGAAAAATGAATTTTACGATAAAAAGAATGAGTGGTTAACTAATACTAGTTAGAGCTGTTAACAAGCTCACTAAAATCCCTCATAAACTTAAAAGTTGTTGTATTATCACCCGTTGTAAAATTTATATTATCGATTGATCTTATTGGGGTAATTTCTGCAGCAGTTCCTGTTAAAAAAGCCTCATCATAATTTTGAATTTCATCTGGCAATATATGCCTTACTGTAATTTTAAATCCCTGTTCTGTTGCCATTTTGATGACAGCTTGACGCGTAATTCCATTTAAAAAACAATCTGGTATTGGTGTATGAATATCATTATTTTTTATAAAAAAAATATTTGCTCCAGTGCCTTCTGCTACATAACCTCGATAATCTAACATTAATGCATCATGATATCCTTTTGATTCCGCAAACTCTTTTGACATAGTACAAATTATATAAGGACCAGAGGCTTTTGCTTCGTATGGAGCTGTGTCTGGGGCTGGCCTTTTCCAAGGAGAAGTAATTAACTTAAGTCCAGCTTTTCGATCTTCAATTTTAAAATAGGATGCCCAGTCATCCCACACTGCAATTGCAACATTTATGTTTGATTGAGTTGTAGAAATTCCCATTTGATCTCCACCTCTCCATGCTAAAGGTCTTACATAGCAATCTTTATAATTCATTTTTTTAATTAGCTCTTTTTTTGCAGAGTTTAATTCATCTTCAGAGAAAGGTATTTTAATTCCAATTATTTCTGCAGATTTAAAAAATCTTTTAGTGTGTTCCTCAGATTTAAATATTTTTCCATTATATGCTCTTTCTCCCTCAAATACTGCACTTGCATAATGTAAGCCCTGTGAAACAATATGTGAAGTAGCATTTTTCCATGGTATAAAATTACCATTCATCCATATCCACCCGTCTCTGTCTTCAAAAGATTTAGCCATTAAAACTCCTACAAAGTCTTTTTTTAATGACAATTGAGTATCAGTGATGCATAATTAAGTCAATATGGCTGACCTAAATAATTTAATATCTCCCTTTTTCTTAAATGACAAAGAGATAAGAAAAATTATAGAATTGGTTTTCTTTTCTTATAGAGATTTTACTGCAGGGCCAGACCAAATCCTAGAAAAATTAAATTTTGGACGTGCTCATCATAGAGTGATTTATTTTGTTGGAAAAAAAGATAAAATTACAATTAAAGAACTTTTGGGAGTATTAAAAATAACAAAGCAAAGTTTATCAAGAGTATTAAATCAATTGGTCAAAGAAGGTTTTATTATTGTTTCAACTGGCTTAGATAAAAGAACCAAAAATCTTTCATTAACTAGTAGTGGTCTAAGTCTTGAAAATAAACTGTCTACTATACAAATACAAAAAATTAAGAGAGTAATAAATAATTTTAATCAGGAAGATATCGATGGTTTCAAAAAAATTTTATATGAAATGATTGAGATTGATAATAAAAAAACTTTTCAACATTTAAATGAATAATGATCAAAAAATCTATTCTTCTAGTTGATGATGATAAAAGATTAAGAGAGCTATTAAAAGATTATTTAAATGAAAAAAATTTTCAAGTGTTTACCTCAGCAGACTTTAATGAAGCCAAGGAAATATTAGGATTTTTTATATTTGATTTAATTATTTTAGATAGAATGATGCCAAACGGTGATGGAATCAATTTGATCCAACATATTAAAAAAGCATCAAAAACACCAGTTATAATGTTAACTGCTATGAGCGAAAATAATGATAAAATAGATGGATTGAAAACAGGCACTGATGATTATCTATCAAAACCATTTGAGCCAGAAGAATTATTTCTTCGTATTAATAATCTGCTAAAATTATATGAAAATGTTAATCAAGCAGAATTACTTTTTAGTTTTGGAAGTTTTATTTATAACACAAAAACTAAATCACTTACATTAAATGAAAAAGAAATATATCTTACTGAAGGTGAAAATAATCTCTTATTAAAGCTTATAAATAATAGGAATAACACCCTTTCAAGAGAGGAGTTGGCTGAAAAGGAATTTGATGAAAGTGAATTGAGAAAAGTTGATGTAGGAATAACTAGATTAAGACAAAAAATTGAAAAAATACCTAAACAACCTCAGTATATAAAGACTATTAGAGGAAAAGGTTATATGCTTATATGTAAAGAGATATGATTTTTAAAAAAATTCTTCCAGTATCATTGTTGGGACGTTCAATTATTATCATATTTGTTCCTATTTTTTTATTAGTAATTATCACATCTATAATTTTTTATCAGACATCTTGGAATATAATTTCAAAAAGATTAACAGAGTCAGTAGTTGCTGATATTAATGTAATTGTTAAATTAATTAAGAAAGAGTTAGAAACTGAGGCAATTGAGATTGCTGAAAAAGATTTTAAAATGAAAATCAATATTCAAAAAAATTCCGTGGTTGATAATATTATTTTCATAGATCAGCGTGGAATATTATCAAAAAGACTGAAACAGGCATTGATAAATATTAATAAACCTTTTACTTATGATTTAAGCAACATCGATAAAGGTGTAAAGATTGTCATTCAATTAGACAAAGATTTGCTTTTAATAAATGTTGATAAAGATAGATTGTATAGCGAAACAGCTTTTGTTTTTTTATTATGGATGATTTTTGCATCAATTATACTACTTATAGTTTCATATCTTTTGATGAATAAACAAATCAGACCTCTAAAAAGACTATCAATTATTGCAGAAACATTTGGAAGAGGGTTAGATGCTCCAGAGTTACAATCAGCAGGCGCTTCAGAAATTAGACAAACTGCAAATGCATTTAATCAAATGCGTACACGTATTAAAAGATTTTTAAAACAAAGAACTGATATGCTTGCTGGAGTTAGTCATGACCTAAGAACACCTCTGACTAGAATGAAACTTCAATTATCTCTTTTAAAAGATAAGAAAGCCAAAGAAGAACTTGAGCTTGATATTAATGAAATGACAGCAATGCTTGATAGTTATGTAAGTTTTGTAAGATCCGAAGCCCCAGAACCAATAGAAAATATAAATTTAAATAAATTTTTAAAAGAAATAATTAACAATATTAATAAAGAAAAATTTAAAATATATTTACATGAAAAGAACGTTGTTCAAACTTCTGGAAGACCTTTGCAACTTAAAAGAGCATTTCAAAATATTATAGATAATTCAATACGGTATTCAAATAAATTAGAAATTGAAATTTGTATAAATAATGAAGGCTGTAGTATTTTATTTGAAGATAATGGTACTGGCATACCCAGTAAAAATTATGAGGATGTGTTTAAGCCATTTTTTACTCTTGATCCCTCTCGTAATAAATTAAAAGGTGAAAGTGGATTGGGTCTTGCCATTACAAGAGATATTATCAGATCTCACGGGGGAGAGATCAAGCTTGGTGATTCAAAATTTGGAGGGTTGAAGTCAATTTTACAACTTCCAATTTAATAAAGCCGACCTCCATTTGTTAGCTTTTTATCGGGGCTAATTAAAATAGGCTCATTATTATTATCAGGAAATCCAAGCACTAATACTTCTGATATTAAATCTCCTATTTGTTTTTTAGGAAAGTTTATTACAGCAGCTATTTGTTTATGAAGCATTTGATCTATTGTATAATTTTTTGTTAATTGAGCTGAGCTTTTTTTAATACCAATCTTATCTCCAAAATCAATTTTTAATACATAGGATGGTTTTCGAAGTTTATTATTTAATTCAGCTGATATAATTGTTCCTACCCTAATCTCTATTTTTGTAAAATCAGAGTAACTAATTAAATCTTTCATAAAAATAATTTACTCAATTTTTCTGCTTGATCTAAATTTTTATCTAATGCAGTCATCGTTTTTTCTAATGAAGATTCCTTATCATCCATCCATTGAAAAAAAGTAATAAAATATATTAACATTAAACCTTTTAATCTTATGGTGCCCTTTAAACCATTAACTTTATACTTTGATAATTCTGCAGTTATAATCATACTTTCAAGAAATGTTGGTAGTAATTTTATTAATTGTTGTGGATTTTTTTTTAAAATTTTATAAATTTCTAAAAAAGATTTTCTATTTTCTTCCAATATATCAAATCTTGCCATTAAAACTTCAAACAACATATCTTTAGTAGAGGAATTTTCGAGAAATTTCATATTATTAATAAGAAGATAATCAACGTATTTGCTGATAAGTTTAAGTAAATCAAATTTTGTTTTAATATTAGTTTTTTTAACTTTAACACTTTTTAAAACTTGCTCTAAAGAAAAAGTGTTCCAGGATTTTTTTTTTAAAATACTTAACGTTTGTTGAGCAATTTTTTTTTCAAACTCAATCATTTGTTTTTCCAAGTTTAGAAGCTCTTTTATAAGCTGCCAAAAAAGTATTATACATCATTTTATGAGGTTTATTCTTTTGCAAAATTTTAATTCCAGCTTCTGTAGTGCCACCCTTAACTGCAATTGAGTCAGCTAAATCACTTGGTTCTTTTTTTGTATTTTCCATTAATTTAACAGAACCTAAAATAGTATATAACACCATTTCTCTTGTGATATTTTTTGGAAAACCAATTTGTTGAGATGCTTTTTCAAATGCATCAATAAGTGTAAAAACATAACCTGGTCCACTTCCTGAAATAGCAGTTGCCTTATCAATTTGTGTTTCATTTTTTAACCAAATTGTTTTTCCAACTTTTAAAAAAAGATTATTTATAGTTTTTTTATTATTTTTACTGGTACTCTTGCTAGAAACTAAACAACTGACACCCTCACCTATTAACGCCGGCATATTTGGCATAACTCTTACAATTTGCATTGCATTTTTAATATTTTTTTTAAAAAAGCTAATTTTTTTTCCAGCAATAATGCTCACAATTAAAATATTTTTTTTAAACTCAAAATTACAATAATCATTTAAAACTTTTTTTGCTATCTGAGGCTTTATTGCAAAAATAATTACATCAAATTTTTTTATTTCATTTTGATTTGGTATTTTCTCAAAAAATCTTATTTTTTTTTTATAATATTTTTTTTTTAGGTAACTGTAACTCAAGGGATCAACAACAGCTAAAGAATGGGATTTTAAATTCATCCATTCATTTAATAATGCTGAACCCATGTGTCCGCATCCAACTAAAAGAACTCTATTCATATTTAATATTTAATTATACTTTTTAACAAATAAAAAAAGTTTTTTAGGCAGTACCAATAACTTCAAAATTTGCGAACACTAATGACTTTGAAGGTTGTAAATCATCAAAAAGCACCTGTTGAAATGATGGATAATATTTTTCACATTCATAAATAGCAATATCGACTAAATCCTCTAAATTTTTATGTAAAAAATCATTGTCTGAGCTAGACAATAACGTATGTCGAAAAGCTGGAATACCATTCTTGCTAGTTATATCAAAGTGACCAATCCATAACTTTTCATTTATTAGGCCGATCAGTTCATAAGCTTCAGAAAGTTTAGATTGAGGGTATTTTAGATCAAAAGTAATAGTAAAGCTCATCGCTCTTACATTTTCAGACCATGAAAAATACAACCTATACTGGCACCACTTTGAGGCTATATCAGCTACGAGCTCATAGTCATCAGACCTGCTGAAACTCCATTTTTTATTATAAATAACATCCTCAACAATATCTATTGGGTTTAAAGGTATATTTTCAATATCCATACTTTATGTAGTGATCAATTTATTATTGCTACTACATCTAGATACTAAATTAATAACTAGTTTCGCAAGTTAAATAAAAATAATTTTATAAAAAAAGTGGATAATTCCTAGTTTTTAGCTTTTTTCTTCTTTTTACTAGTTTTTTTCTTTCTAAGTATGGGTTTTTTTCGTGATTTTTTTAATTCTTCATTTTCTATTAAAACTTTTTGGACCATTTTCTTTAAAACATCAAATTCGTCTCTTTTCACTAAATTCATTTTATTAATGATCTTATTAACCCTTAAAGAAACTAATGTTTCTATTTCCTTTTTTAAACCAGAAAATGTACTCATTGCGTCAACAGCAATTTTTGATAAATCTGATAAAATTTTACTCTTATTAACCATAATATAATAAGTTATTTAAAACATAATGATTTTTATTCAACCCTCAATAAACCCCGTTGTAATGTCTTTAGGCTTTATTGACATCCGCTGGTATAGTTTAGCATACATTTTTGCATTTATTTTAGGGTCGATTATTATAAAAAAAATAAATAGTTGGTCTTATAGACTCATATCAGATGATAAGATCGATAAATTTTTTATATGGGCAATAATAGGGGTCATTCTAGGTGGAAGAACCGGTTACGTACTTTTTTATCAAACTAATTTATTTTTTACTAAACCAACTTATATTCTAGAAATCTGGAACGGAGGAATGTCTTTTCATGGAGGGTTGATAGGAATGATTTTATCAATTTATCTTTTTTCTTTGAAATACAAATTACAATTTTTCTATTTATCTGATCTAGTATCTTTAGTTGCTCCTATTGGTTTATTTCTAGGTAGAATTTCAAATTTTATCAATACTGAGCTATATGGAAGAGTAACAGATTTTCCTTTGGCAATTATATATCCTTTAATAGATAAAAATCCCAGACATCCGTCACAGCTGTATGAAGCATTCTTTGAGGGTATAATACTTTTTGTAATTTTGTTATATTATTTTAGCAAAAAACCTCAGAAATTTATTATAGGTAATATAAGTGGTTTATTTTTGATATTTTATTCTATTTTTAGATTCCTCATTGAGTACTTAAGAGAACCAGATTATCATTTAGGTTTAGTATTTTATTATTTTTCGATGGGTCAACTATTATGCATTCCATTTTTGTTAGCTGGTATATGGATATTAGTACGTAAATGAATATAAAAAAAATTTTAATTGATAAAATAAAAAAAAATGGCAGTCTTAACGTTGCGGAATTTATAGAAATTTGTCAATTTAAGAACGATGGATACTATTTAAAAAACAACCCTATAGGAAGAGATAATGATTTTATTACCTCTCCTGAAATATCTCAAATGTTTGGAGAGGTTTTAACAATATTTCTAATTAATTTTTGGGAAAAAAAAATTAAAAATAATTTCAATCTTGTTGAGTTAGGTCCTGGTAAAGGCACTCTATTGAATGATATATTACGTACCTCATCGATAAAACAAAATTTTTTAAATTCTATGCATCTAACTCTGATAGAAAAAAATAAATCCTTAATAGATATTCAAAAAAAAAATATGAATCACAAAAACATAACTTGGTGTGAGGAATTTTATATCTCTAATAAAAATATTCCTTCCATAATATATTCAAATGAGTTCTTTGATTGTTTTCCAGTGCAGCAGTTTCACAAAAAAGAAAAATGGTATGAAAAATATGTAAATTATAATGAAGTTGAGCAAAATTTTACTTTAGTGTCTCAACAGGTTGAAGATAAAAAGATATTAACATCTCTTGAAAAATTTGAACATGTTAAAGTTGCAGAAATTGCTCGTTCACGAGATGAATATTTTGAGTTAGTGTGTGCATTTATAAAAAAACATAAAGGAGTTTTTATCACAATTGATTACGGTTATAAAAATCCACCTAATCATTTTTCTTTACAAACTATATATCAGCACAAAAAGACTCACTTATTTGAAAATATAGGAAATCAAGATATTACAGCACATGTTAATTTTGATGAATTAATCTTTATAGCCAATAAATATAATCTAAAAGTAGAAATATTTTGTTCACAAAAAGATTTTTTGATTTCTTGTGGTATACAAGAAAGAAAGAAAAATTTACAAAAAGACAAAAGTGAAGAAGTTATTAAAAAAATAAATGCTGAATACGATAGATTAGTAGATAATTCTCAAATGGGTGAGATATTTAAAGTATTAGTGATCTCATGTTTTTAAAAAATTTTTTCTTTATTAAAAAAGTTCCTCTCAAACATGGTTTTTTTACACGCTTAAATGGTTTATCAAATAAAAAATTTAAATCTTTAAACTGCAGTTCCTCCAATGATGATGATAAAGAAAAAGTTTATGACAATAGGTTAATCGCAATTAAAAATTTAAATTTAAATAATAAAAAACTTATTTTAATAAAACAGACTCACTCATCAAAAGTTATTAGAGTCACTAAAAGTAATTTAGATAAAAATATAGAAGCAGATGGTGTGATAACCTCATTAAGTAATGTTATATTAGGAATTTTAACTGCAGATTGTGCTCCTGTTATTATTTATGATGATAATAATAAATTTGTTTGCAATTTACATTCTGGCTGGAAAGGTTCTTTGAATAATATTTCACAAAAAGCTATAAAACTATTTGATAGATATCAGATTAAAAGAAAAAATTTAACTGCAATAGTAGGACCTTGCCTTGGAGTAAAAAATTATGAAGTAGATAAAAATTTTCAAACTAAGTTTATTGAAAAAAATATTAAATATTCTAAATTCTTTCGATATAAAAATAAGAAAAAGTTTTATTTTAACCTTAGAGCATTAATTAATTATCAACTATCAGAACTAGGTTTAAAAAAGATCTATAATATTAGGCAAGACACATATTCTAACGAGAAACTATTCTTTAGTCACAGACGCGCTACACACAAAGGGCAAAAAACAACGGGTAGATTAATTAATTTAATATCTTTGAGTTAATGGTTGATCTATCTATAGACTGATATATTGATCATAATTATTAAATGAAAATTATTGCCTGCAACAGTAATAAGATATTAGCTGAATCAATCTGTTCATATATTGGCGTTAAACTTGCAAACACCTCTTTGAGAAAATTTGCAGATAGAGAAATCTTTGTTGAAATAAATGAAAATATAAGAGGGGAAGATGTTTTCATCATTCAATCAACTTCGCACCCTGCTAACGACCATCTTATGGAACTACTTATTACTATTGACGCTGCTAAAAGAGGATCAGCAAAAAGGATAACTGCAGTTATACCTTATTATGGATATGCTCGTCAGGATAGAAAAACTGGTCCACGTACACCCATTACAGCAAAACTTGTGGCTAATCTAATCACTTCAGCTGGAGCTGATAGAGTTTTAACAATGGATTTGCATGCAGGTCAAATACAAGGTTTTTTTGATATTCCTCTGGATAATATATTTTCAGCACCACCAATAATAAAAGATATGAAAAATAAATTCTCTAATAATAATGATTTAGTGATTACTTCTCCTGATGTTGGGGGGGTAGTAAGAGCTAGAGCTTTTGCAAAACGGTTAAATGCAGGTTTGGCCATTGCAGATAAGAGAAGAGAAAAGGCAGGAGTATCTGAAGTAATGAATATTATAGGTGAGGTAAAAGGCAAAACCTGTATTTTACTTGATGATATTGCTGATTCTGCAGGCACATTGTGTAATGCTGCGAAAGCATTGAAAGAATTTGGAGCTAAAGAAATATACTCGTATATTGCTCATGGAGTATTATCTGGGGAAGCTTTGAATAGAATTGAAAACTCGGCTATTAAAGAATTAGTTCTTACAGATAGTATTCATGCTTCAAATGAAGTAAAAAATACAAAAAATATTAGACATATTAGTATTGCTCCTTTAATGGGGGAGGCCATAAAAAGGATAAACAGCGATTCATCTGTTTCAGCACTTTTTGATTAATAAATGTTATGGAAAAATATAAAGTAATTGAAAGATCTAAAGATACCGGTTCAACACACTCCTTGTTAAATAAGGGAATGGTTCCTGGTATTGTATATGGTAAAGGTACGGAGCCAACAAAAATAGCTTTTGAAAATAAAGTTCTTTTAAAATTAATGCATACTGGTGCTTTTTATTCAACTATCTTAGATCTAGATATCGAGGGTAAAAATGAAAAAGTTTTACCAAAACAATTACAATATCATCCCGTAACAGACAAATTAATCCATTTTGATTTTTTAAGAGTGCAAAATGACACAAAAGTAACTGTTGAAGTTCCTGTAGAGTTTTTAAACCAAGATACCTGTCCTGGATTAAAAAAAGGCGGTGTTCTTAACTTAGTTAGACGTGAAGTTGAACTTAGTTGTAATGCTAATAACATACCTGATAAATTACAATTCGACCTTGTTAGCAGTGAAATTGGTGACTCAATTAAAATTAGCAATATTGAGCTTCCAGAGGGAGTTAGCCCTACTATAACTGATAGAGATTTTGTTGTTGCAACGGTAGTTCCACCTACAGTGGAAGTAGAAACCAAACCAGCTGAAACTGAAGAAGCTGCTGAAGAAACTAAAGATGAAAAACCTGAAGAGTCTAAGGAAGAATCTAAAGAAGAATCTAAGTAAATTAATCTATAGTTAAAATATGTTTTTAATTTGTGGCCTTGGTAATCCTGGCAAGGAGTTCACCAACACTAGACATAATATTGGTTTCAACCTTATAGATAAGTTATCCAACTTTTATAATTTTTTACCATTTAAAAAAGACACTAAAAAAGAAGTATTGAAAGGTGACATAAACCATCAATCATGTTTATTAATGAAACCATTAAATTTTATGAATTTGTCTGGTCAACCAATTCAAGAAATAGTGAACTTTTATAAAATTGATAAAAAAAAAATATATATAATTCATGATGATCTAGATTTAGAATTAGGTAAAGTAAAATTAAAATTTAGTGGAGGAAATGGAGGTCATAATGGTCTTTCTAATATTGATGAAATGATAGGTAAAGATTATAACAGGATACGCATTGGTATTAACCATCCAGGTTCTAAAGATTTAGTATCTAATTATGTATTAAATAAATTTACAAATGATGAAATGAGCTTGATCGAGACAAAACTTGATAAAGTGACTAATAATTTTAACACACTATTAGATGACCAAGTTCTCTTTTTAACAAGATTAGCAGAAGATAATTAATGGGATTTAAATGTGGAATTATTGGTTTACCAAATGTTGGGAAGTCAACATTATTTAATGCTTTAACAGAATCTAATAAAGCAGAAGCAGCAAATTATCCCTTTGCAACAATTGAGCCTAATGTTGGAAGAGTTGCAGTACCTGACGACAGATTAGATGTTTTAGGTAAAATTGGTAAGAGTGAAAAAATTATACCTTCATATATGGATTTTGTTGATATTGCAGGATTAGTAAAAGGAGCTTCTCAAGGAGAAGGATTAGGAAATAAATTTTTAGGACATATTCGTGAAGTTGATGCCATTGCCCATGTGGTAAGATGTTTTAATGATGAAAATATTACCCATGTATCAAATACTATTGATCCACTAAATGATATTGAAACTATTAATACAGAATTACAACTTGCTGACATTGAAACATTAGAAACCAAAAAAAATTCTTTAGAAAAAAAATCAAAACAAGGTGATAAAGAAATACTCAATCAAATAAGTATAATTGAAAAAATTATAGAAAATTTAAATGATTTTAACTCCCTACAAAATAATGATTTTACAGAAGAAGAAAATGAATTTGTTAAATCACTAAATATCATCGCTATTAAGCCTATGTTATATATTTGTAATGTAGATGAAGAGTCTGTTCAAAATGGTAATGAAATGTCTAAAAGAGTAAGTGAATATGCTCATAAAAAAAATCATAATACAGTTATTGTATCGGCATCAATTGAGTCACAGATAGCAGAATTAGAAGATAATGATGAAAAATTAGAAATGATTAAAGAAATGGGTCTTAGTGAAACTACTCTTTCCAAAGTTATAAAAAGTGGCTACAACCTTCTTAATCTTATCAATTATTTTACTTGTGGACCAAAAGAAACACGCTCATGGACTATCGATAAAAATACTTTAGCACCACAAGCTGCAGGAAAGATACATACTGATTTTGAAAAAGGTTTTATTAGAGCTGAAACAATTGCTTATCAAGATTTTATAGAATTTAATGGAGAGTCAGGCTGTAGAGACGCAGGAAAATTAAGACAGGAAGGAAAAGATTATGTTGTTAAAAATGGTGATGTGATGCACTTTCTTTTTAATGTTTAGTGTACATCTCTCCAGAGTCTATTTTTAGCTAAATATACAACCGTTCCAAGTATTAAGAAAAATAAAATAACTTTAATGCCCATATTTTTTCTAACTTCTAACTCAGGCTCAGCTGCCCATTTTAAAAAAGTTACCACATCTTCCGAAAGTTGCTTTGCATTAGTATCGGTTCCATCGTCATAATCAACACTTCCATCAAGAATTGGAGCAGGCATAGCAATCTGATTTCCATCCATCCATTTATTGTAATACATCCCATTACCTACCTCTACTCCCTCAGGAGCTTCTTCGTAACCCATTAATAAATTATAAATATAATCCTCCCCATATCTACGCGCTTTAGTAATGACGCTTAAATCTGGAGGATATGCACCGTTATTATTGGCCCTAGCTTCATTATCATTTAGATACGGATTAACAAATCTATCAGCAGGGCGAGCAGGTCGCTCAAACATTTCACCATCATCATTTGGACCATCTAAAATATCATATTCAGCAGCAATTGCTTTTACTTGAGCTTCAGAAAATCCAATATCTATAAGGTCTCTGTAATACAACAACTTCATTGAGTGACAGCCTGCACATACTTCTCTGTAAACTTTAAAACCCCTTTGCAGTGCCGCTCTGTCAAAGGTACCTGTAATACCGTTGAAGGACCATTCATGTTTTGGCATTGGGCCTTTATTAGATTCAGCTGCTAGAATATTAAAAGAGAATATTAATATTAGTAGAATAGTTAATTTTTTTAACATTTAATGAATTTCTTTTTCACTTACAGGCACAGGTGCTTCTTTTCCACCACCAAGATATACATCACTAATACTTAAAGGAAGTTCTTTTGGTTTTTCTATCCATCCAATAAGCGGTGTTATAACAATAAAGAAACCAAAATAATATATCAGACCAATTCTTGCTATTAAAAGATATAAACCTTCAGCAGGCAACATACCAACATAGCCGAGAACAAAAAAGTTTACAAAAAATAACATCATAAACCATTTGTACATAGGTCTGAAATTACAACTTCTCACTTTTGATGTATCCAACCATGGAAGAACAAAAAGAATTGCTATCGCTCCAAACATCAACAACACACCACCTAACTTATCAGGTACAGCTCGTAAAATTGCATAAAATGGCGCTAAATACCAGTTAGGAACAATATGGGCAGGTGTAACTAGTGGATCAGCAGGTATATAATTATCGACCTCTGCCATTAAGTTAGGGCCAAAGAATATAACTGCAGAAATAAGTACACCAAAAACACATACTGCTATGGTATCTTTAATTAGCATGTAAGGGAAAAAGTTTACGGTATCGTTTTTAGATCTGATATCAATTCCAGCAGGATTATTTGATCCGTGAACATGAACTGCTGCAACATGCAAACCCACAACGCCGAATATAACAAATGGAAGAACATAATGAAGCGCAAAAAACCTGTTTAATGTTGCATTTCCGACAGTGTAATCTCCAAGTAGCCAAGTCTTTAATCCCTCACCTACAATTGGAATAGCGCTGAATAAGTTAGTGATAACAGTTGCTCCCCAATAAGACATCTGTCCCCATGGAAGCGTATATCCAAGAAATGACGTTGCCATCATTAACAGAAATATAAAAACACCTAATATCCAATTGAGTTCTCTCGGAAACTTATAAGAGCCATAATACATTGCTCTGACAATATGAATAAAGACTATAATAAAGAAAAACGAAGCTCCGTTTGAATGAATATATCTTAAGAGCCAACCATAGTTAACGTCTCTCATTATTCTCTCAACACTATCGAAAGCCATTTCAGTATGAGGTGTATAATTCATAGCAAGAAAAATACCACTCACTATCATTGTAATTAAAGTGATTGTTGCTAAAGCACCAAAACTCCAAAAATAATTACAATTTTTAGGCATTGGGTACTCACCATACTCTTTTTGAAAATATGATATTATTGGAAGTCTAAATTCTATCCAGTTTAAAACAGGATTTTTGTATTTTTTAGGTTCTGAATTGCCGCTCATAATTAACCAATCTTAATTGTTGTATCGTTTAAAAAAGAATATGGCGGTACTGCAAGGTTTTCAGGTGCAGGCCCTTTTCTTATTCTTCCAGAAGTGTCATAATGTGAACCGTGGCAAGGACAATACCAACCATTATATTCACCTTTACTGTCAGTTAATTTTTGACCAAGAGGAACACATCCAAGATGAGTGCAAACACCAACCAATACTAACCATTCATCTTTTTTCACACGGTTTATGTCTTCTTCAGGATCTTTTAAGTCAGCAATATTAACTGTTTTAGCTTCATCAATTTCATCTTTTGTTCTTTTTCGAATAAATACTGGCTTACCTCTCCATTTTACTGTTACGCTTTGCCCCTCTTCTATTGAGCTCACATCAACTTCAGTTGTTCCAAGTGCCAGAGTATCCTCTGCGGGACTCATACTTTTAAGGAAAGGCCATATAAAAGCAGCTGTTCCAACTGCACCAATTGAAATGGTACTTAGTTGTAAAAAATCTCTTCTTTTATTATCTGGATTATCTGTCATAAATTTGTTTTCCCTTATAACTTATATTCGAAAAAAAATACCAAATTATATGTGCCAGCGTGACGCAATCATATAAATACTGTAGACAATAATTTATGAGAATAGCACTATATCAACCCGACATACCTCAAAATACAGGCAATATATTTCGACTGGGTGCTTGTTTAAGCGTTTCGGTAGATATTATTGAGCCAACAGGCTTTATTTTCGATGATAAAAAATTCAAAAGAAGTGCCATGGACTATATCGATCATATTGACTATCAAAGACATGTCGATTGGGAACATTTTTATGAGTGGTCACAAAAAAATAAATTTAGGTTAATACTAATGACCACTAAAACTAATCAAAGCTTCTATACATTTCAATTTCACTCATCAGATATTCTCTTGTTTGGAAGAGAAAGTGCCGGGGTCCCTGATTACGTTCATGAAATAGTTGATCACCGATTAACTATACCAATGAAAGAGGGAGTCAGATCAATAAATTTAAGTAGTTCCGTTGCTTTGGTCTTGGGAGAAGGACTTCGACAAACAAATAATATTTAGCTAAGAGTTCCCATTTTCCCATTTTGATAATCTAACATTGCCTTCTTCATATCCCCTTCTGTATTTGTAACGAAAGGGCCGTACCTTACAACAGGTTCATTTAATGGCTCCCCCGCTAAAACTAAATAAGATCCAGTTGGTGAAATAGACGTTAAATTAATCAAATCAGATGACTGATCAAAATAAACCATCTGTCCTTTTCTAGCGATTTGGTTGTCATCATGAAATTTTAATTCTCCGTCTATAATATACACCATTACCGTTTGATTTTTTGGAATATCTAAATCTATTAAACTTGGTTTTGTAAACTGAACATCAAAAATTGAAACGGGGGAGTATGTTTGCACAGCTGAAGAAGTATTTTTAACCTTTCCAACAAGTACTTTAATTGAAACATCATTACCTTCATTGATTGTAGGAATGTCATTTTTTTTAACATGTTGATACCATGGTTTGACGTTCTTATATTTTTGTGGAAGGTTTACCCAAATTTGTAATCCTTGCATTACTCCACCACTATTTTTAAATTTATCTGTAACTAATTCTGAGTGTATGAGACCTGAGCCTGTAGTCATCCACTGAATGTCTCCTGTTTCAATAGCAGCTTGACCACCCCAAGAGTCTTTATGCTCAACTTCTCCACCTAATAAATATGTGATTGCTTCAAAGCCACAGTGAGGGTGAGCTGGGACGCCCGTTGCTCCTCCTGGTTCATAATTTATTGGCCCAAAATGATCAAATAAAAGAAATGGATCATTTTCTCTCATTTCAGGAACAGGAAATGCCCTTGTCACAGGAATACCATCTCCTTCAAAAGTTTTCATACAATCTTTAACAGCAACAATTTTTCTCATAGTATTCTAAATGGTTATCAAATTATTAATTTCAAATTATTTATAAATTCACATGACTTCCATCACAAAATGGTTGATTGGATGTTTGTTTACATCCACAAAAATATACATTACCAGATTTTTCTGCAGTGAAAGATATACTTTTAAAGGTAGTTTTTGTATGTGACCCATCACAAAAAGGCTGATTACTACTCTTTCCACATTGGCACCAGTGATAAGTCTTACCTTCTTCTACCTCCAAAACATAATTGCCTTCCTTAACTATTTTTGCTTTATTAATCATTTTTAACTCCTTTTTATTTCTAAATAAATAAATAATTAAATTAATACGATTGGCAATTAGGCAATTTTTTTTGCCTAGTATGTAAAAATTGTCTATAGTACATTTATTTGTTATACTATATAAAATCATACTGATATGAAAAACAAGCAAAATATTTGCCCAGTTACAAATGCATTAACTATACTTGGAGGAAAATGGAAAATAAATATTATTTTTCAATTATCACAAAACACAATGCGTTTTGGTGCTCTTCGTAGATCATTAGGAGATGTTACACAACAAATGTTAACCAAACAACTAAGGGAAATGGAACGTGACAAACTAATTAATAGAAAAGTTTATGATATAATTCCTCCAAAAGTTGAATATTCCCTTACTGATTTAGGAAGATCTAGTTTGCCCATTTTAAAATCATTACATCATTGGGGTGATAGAAAAAAAAGAACGCTAAATAAAGTGATAGAAAAAAATTACACTGAAGTAGCTAATTTATAATACTATCTATTTTATTTAGACACTTTTTTAGACCTAACTCATAATTTGTTTTAATAAAATGTTCTTTGAGTATTTCTACCCACTTGAATTTAACGTGAGATCGATAAAAACAATTTAGAGGAAAAGGCATATTAAACATTTTTAAGACTTCTTGACGTATGACATCATTCGTTAAAACGGCTAGTGATTCATGAATATATTTTTCAACAATTGATTGAGTTTTTTTATCTATTAAAGGCAGGTCAAATAAACCAAGAAAACGAAAATATCTGTAAATTCTCAAGTAATCTTCCTTTATTCTATCCTCAATTTCTCCTATAAATTTTATGACTTTTGACTGAAGGTCTTGTTGACCATTATAATAATCATACAGTTTACAATCTTCCCCAAGATACAAAGCATTAAATGTAAAATCTCGCCTTGCTGCATCCTTCATCCAATCCTTGGTAAATAATACAGAAGTATGTCTCCCTAGTTGATTAATGTCCTCTCTTAGAGAAGTGATTTGAATTTTCTTATTATTTGGATAGGCAATAATGGATCCGTACCTAATCGCAAAATCATCATATTCAATATTATTTTTTTTAAGTAACTTGAGCACATCATTAGGCTCTAACGTAGTTGCAGAATCTATATCGCTAGCATCCCTACTCATCATAACATCTCGTATACTGCCGCCTACCAAACGAAGTTCTGCATCATGATTTTTAAAAATAGAAAATAAAATTTTTATATGCTCCTCACCTACTAAGGTATTTATTTTATTATTGCTCATATCTAGCTATTTTTTTAAAACAATTTATATTACATGAATGATGTCGATGCTTTCAAAAGAAAATACCAGTGAAATTTTTGAGGATATCAAAAGAAATTTAACTCGAGGTGTTAAAGATAGAAAGCATACTTTTCATACACCTGCTTTTTGTAATATAGATAATGAAAATAATATTGAGTCAAGGGTAGTAGTTTTACGTCAATTTGACTCTCTAAATATGATTTTAAATTTTCATACTGACTTTAGATCCCCAAAGGTTTTCAGCCTTCAACAAAACAATAATTCTTTATTTGTTTTTTATGATTATAAATTAAAAATCCAATTGCGCATTAAAACAACATCTACAATTAATAATCAAAATAAAGTTACCGAAGAAATGTGGGATAAAACAAAATTGTTTAGTAGAAAATGTTATTTAACTGAAAAAGCTCCTAGCTCTCCTACCAACTTACCAGAAGATGGGATTGATGAGAGTCTTGGAGGCAGAGAACCTACTCTTGAAGAAAGTGAAAAGGGTTATAAAAATTTCACAGTTGTTCAAAATCAAATTAAGCAAATTGATTGGCTCTACTTAGCTGCTAGTGGACACAGAAGATTGAAGATTATTTTTGAGAAAAAAATACCATCTTTTCAGTGGATCATACCCTAGTATAAAATAAAGTTATCAATAACTCTAATTTTGCTTAAGTAGAAAGCAATAAACAATCTTGATTTTTCATTTAACTTACTGATTTTCAAATTTTCTTCACTTCTTACTTCACAGTAATCAATATTTGATATTCCAGAACTTTTTAATTCGTCTTCTATACTTTGTAAAATTTCTCGGTTTAAATTTTTTTTTAAATTTATTAATTTTGAGTTTATAATTTTAGCACATTCATCAAATTGTAATCGTTGATTTTGACTGAAAGTTGAATAACGCGATGAGTAACTCATACCATTTAAATCTCGAATTGAAGGACATTTAATTAAATTTATTTTTAAGTTATTTTGAATAATTAGCTGCTCAATTATTTTTAATTGTTGAAAATCTTTTTCACCAAAAAAAACTCTAGAGGGTTTTATTAAATCAAATAGAATTTTGACAATTGTTGTTACTCCATCAAAATGTCCTGATCTCGATATATCGCAAAGTATATCTCTATATTTGAATACTGTTTTTTTTGAATTAGCACCTCTTGGATATATTTCTTTTATGGAAGGCGCAAAAATGATTTCACAGTTTGCCTTCGCTAATATATCTACATCTATGTCAAATGTTTTGGGATAGTTTGTAAAATCATTTTCTTCATTAAATTGAGCAGGGTTAATAAAAATACTAACAATATTTGTCCCATCAAATTTTTTAGCTTCAGTTAGTAATGACAGATGTCCAGCGTGAATATTTCCCATAGTTGGAATAAGGTTAATTTGTTTTTTATTTTTGTGTAAATCAGACACTATTTGAGTGATTTCTGATATATTTTTGATTATTTTCATATTTTTTTGAGTATCTATTTGACTTATATACGATCAATTCGTAATAGGGCTCAAAAATTAGTTAAATTATGAAAAGAACATATCAACCAAGTAAACTTATAAGAAAACGTAGACACGGGTTTAGAGCTAGAATGGCAACTAAAGCTGGAAGGCAAATTATAAACCGTCGTCGTGCAAAAGGAAGAGCTCAACTTAGCGCTTAAGTAGGCCTTATGGCCCCACAATTATTTACCATAAAAAAAAGAGCAACTTTTGTTCATGTCAGAGATAATGGTGTGTTTATTCGAAGCAACAATATCAACGTCCAAAAGTTGATAAATCAAGATTTAGATAATAAAATAGGGATCGGCTACACTGCTACTAAAAAAATTGGTAATGCAGTGAAAAGGAATAAAGCAAAAAGAATTATGAGGGAATTGGCAAAAAAAATATTGATTAAATGTAAAACAAATACTTATTATGTGCTAATAGCCAAAACATCAATTTTGGATACCAAATTTAAAGATTTATTAGAGGAGTTAGATAAGGTTATTAATGTTAAATAAAATTATAATATTTCCTTTAGTATTATTCATTCGAGGATATCAACTTGTAATATCTCCAATGTTAGGTTCAAATTGTCGTTTCATGCCTACTTGCTCAGAGTATGCGGTGGAGTCCTTAAAGGAATACGGATTAATAAAAGGAACTTATTTATCAATTAAAAGAATTGGGAAATGTCACCCATGGGGAGGTCATGGATATGACCCTTTACCAACAAAGATGGAAAAAAATAAATATGAATGAACAAAAAAACTTATTTTTAGCAATTGCAATTTCAATAGCCATAATTATCTTCTTTCAACTTCTTTTTCCAACACCTATATCGGAGCCAACACAAAATGTAGAAAATGAAGTTATAGCTCCTGCTACATCAATTGATGAACCCAAAACAAATGTAATTGAAATTATTAAACCTAAGGAAGATGTTCTTGATATAGATGAAAGAGTAAATATTGAAACTCCATCTTTGTCAGGTTCAATTAATCTAAAAGGTGCAATTTTAGATGATTTAACTCTATCTGATTATAAAGTTAGCTTAGAAGATAACTCAGATAATATTGATTTATTATCTCCTGATGGAACATCGAATCCTTACTATATAGAGTTTGGCTGGAAAGCATTAAATAATCAACAAGCACAATTACCAAATTTAGATACTATTTGGAAATCAGATTCTTCGAATTTAACTCCAGGAAATTCAGTAAATCTAAGCTGGACTAGTGATGATGATAATACTTTCATAATTAATTTTTCAATTGATGAAAATTATATGTTTTCAATTACTCAAGAAGTAATTAACAACAGTTCCTCTAAATTAGAAATTTATCCCTACAGATTAATAAAGAGAATTAATACACCTAAGACAATTAATTTTTTTATTTTACATGAAGGCTTAATAAGTCTCGTTAATGATGAACTTCTTGAAAAAAATTATGATGATTTGCTGGATGACTGTTCTGCTAGTATGCCTGTTAAGGATACTTTTTGTGATGCAAAAGGCCAAGGAGGTTGGTTAGGATTCACAGATAAGTATTGGATGTCAGTCTTAATTCCTGATCCTAACGAGCCAATAAATGTTAACTATCGTCATGGTAATAATGGAAGAGATAGCTATAGAACTGGGTATGTTGGTCAAATATTTGATGTATCCCCAGGTGAAACAATTAGATATCAGGGGAAATTATTTGCTGGTGCAAAAAAACTTAATATCCTAAGTGATTATCTTGATGAGCTATCCATACCACGTTTTACAGATGCAATTGATTGGGGTTGGTTTGCTTTTTTAACCAAACCTGTTTCATACGCCATTAATTGGTTCTATGGGTACGCAGGAAATTTTGGTCTGGCAATAATTGCCTTTACTATATTGATGCGACTAATCCTTTTTCCATTGGCACATGCGTCATTCAAATCAATGGCAAAAATGAAAAAACTTCAACCTGAAATGCAACGATTAAAAGAGACGTATCCTAATGATCGACAAAAAATGCAACAGGAACTGATGGCATTATACAAAAGAGAAGGAGCAAACCCTGTTGCAGGATGTTTGCCAATATTAGTTCAAATACCAATATTTTTCTCACTTTATAAAGTTCTTTTTGTTACTATTGAAATGTATCATGCGCCATTCTACGGTTGGATTCATGATTTATCAGCTCCTGACCCTTTAGGGATTTTAACTGTTTTTGGTTTAATCTCTTGGGATGTTCCAGGATTTTTATCCATTATAAATATTGGTATACTTCCAATTTTAATGGGCTCTACTATGTGGCTTCAACAAAAATTGAATCCAGCACCAGCGGATCCGACACAAGCTAAGATATTTGCTTTACTTCCATTTGTTTTTACTTTTGTATTAGCGGGATTTGCAGCAGGTTTAGTACTTTATTGGTCAGTAAATAATATTCTTTCTATTGCTCAACAGTGGTTCATTCAAAGAAAGATACTAGCTAAAAATGAGTAATGGGAATAAATCTTTAAATAATTTTTTTAAAAGCAACGAATTTATTGGATCATTTCAATCTCATAAAGATATAAAAAATATACTAAATACAAACGATTGTTGTTTTATTGGTAGATCAAATGTTGGAAAATCTAGCATTATTAATTCTATTACAAGAAAAAAAAATCTTGCTAAAACTAGTAAAACACCAGGAAGAACTCAGTCTATTAATATTTTTTTAATTAATAAAAAAATAAATCTTGTTGATCTTCCAGGATATGGATATGCAAAAGTTTCTAAAGTTATGAGAGATAATCTAGCAGGATTAATTCAAGACTACATTGAGAAACAAGTAAAACTTATTCAAGCATATGTGTTAATTGACGCTAGGGTAGGATTGAAAAATAGTGATATTGACATGTTCGATTTATTAAGTGAATCTAACCGTAAATTTTCAATTGTATTCACAAAAATTGATAAGTGCTCTAAATCATATCTAGAAGAATTAGAAAATTCTATGCAAAGCTTGATGAAATCATACAATAAGCATTTTAATCAATTTTTTTTTACGAGTGCAAAAAAATTTGAAGGAATAATTGATATCCAAAAAGATATTTATGCTTTATCTAAACAATAATGAAATTTGATTTTTTATCAGAAAGTGATCAAGCTTACTTTATTCACAAAGCGTCTACATTAGTTGAAGCTTTGCCTTTTATAAGAGAGCATAGTGGTGACACTATAGTTATTAAATATGGTGGTCATGCAATGGGCGATCCTAAATTAGCAAAAAGTTTTGCAAGAGACATTGGATTGATGAAAGAGGTAGGAATTTTCCCTGTAGTTATTCATGGTGGTGGTCCTCAAATTGCAGAAAAGTTAAAAAATAAAAATATTAATTCACAGTTCATCGAAGGATTAAGAGTTACAGACAAAGATACAGTAAAAGTAGTTGAAGATGTTTTAGCAAATGAAATCAACGCTGAAATAGTTAAATCTATTAATGAGTCAGGTGGAAAAGCAATTGGGCTAAGCGGTAATAAAAATACTTTATTAAGTGCGTCAAAATTAAAAATAGGAGTTAAAGACTCAGACTCAAATATTGAAAAACTTGTAGATATTGGTTTTGTTGGACAACCAACAAAAGTCAATATTAACTTTATTAAAGAACATATTAAAGATGGGAACATACCAGTTATTGCCCCTTTAGGAATAGATGATGAAGGTAATTCCTATAATATCAACGCTGATACTGCTGCAGGTTTTATTGCAGGTGAACTTGAGGCTAGTAAACTATTATTACTAACAGATGTACCGGGTATATTAGATCAAGATAAGAAGTTAATTTCATCGTTAACTCTTGACGATGCTTCTAAAATAATTGATGAGGATTTTATTGTTGGAGGTATGAAACCAAAAATTTTAACGTGTGTTGAAGCAATGAAAAAAGGTGTAAATAAAACAACTATATTGGACGGAAGAATTCCTCACTCTGTAGTTCTAGAATTATTTACAGAGCATGGTATTGGAACACAAATCTATTCTTAAATTATGAAAACATTAAACAAACAAATAAAAACTTGGATTTTTGATCTTGATAACACATTGTACTCTGCTGATAGTGGCGTTTTTCAGCAAGTTCATGACTTGATGGGCAAATTTGTTTCAAATCACTTGAATATTGATATCGAAGAAGCAAAAAAGATTCAAAAAGATTATTATAAGCAACATGGAACAACCCTTAAAGGAATGATGGATAATCACGGCGTAGATCCTGATCATTTTTTAGCAGAAGTTCACCGATTGGATTATTCTATAGTTGGACCAAATCATAAACTTAATATTGAACTTAAAAAACTTGAGGGCAGAAAAATTATTTACACAAACGCAAACATGCAACATGCTCTTGATGTATTAGAACGTATCGAACTATCAAATTTTTTTGATGAAATTTATGATATTAAAATGGCAAACTATATTCCTAAGCCTGAAATAGCTCCTTATGAACAACTTATAAAACAATTTAATATTCAAACTGAAAGCGCAGCGATGTTTGATGATATTGCTAAAAATTTAGTTCCTGCAAAAAAAGTTGGTTTTACCTCTGTTTGGATTGATGCTGGATATGAAAATTTCAGTGATGATATTAAATCGTCAAAACAATATTTAGATCATGAAACAACAAACATTACAGAGTTTTTAGAGAATGTTAACAAAGGAAATATATGAGTGAATTAAAAAAAATTATCGAAGATGCATTTGAGAATAGAGATCAGATAAATGCTCAAACAAAAGGGGAGGTAAGAGACAGTGTAGATGAAACATTAAATCAACTCGACACTGGAATAATAAGAGTTTGTGAAAAAAATGATAATGATTGGATAGTGAATCAATGGATTAAAAAAGCAATTTTATTAAGTTTTCGATTAAATGATAATGAAATAATTAAAGCATCACATGCAACTTGGTATGATAAAGTGCCTAGTAAGACAGCTAACTGGTCAAAAGAAGATCATGAAAAAGCTGGGTTCAGATATGTTCCTGATGCTGTTGTTCGTAAATCTGCCTACATTGCAAAAGGTGTTATTTTGATGCCATCTTTTGTCAATCTAGGAGCATACGTTGATGAAGGTACTATGATTGATACTTGGGCAACCGTTGGCTCATGTGCGCAGATTGGAAAAAATTGTCATATTTCAGGTGGAGCTGGTATTGGTGGTGTCTTGGAACCATTACAAGCAAACCCAGTTATTATTGAAGATAATTGTTTTATTGGCGCTCGAAGTGAAGTAGCTGAAGGAGTTATTGTTGGAGAAGGATCTGTATTGTCTATGGGCGTATTTATTGGAGCTTCAACAAAGATAATTGATAGAACTTCTGGAGAAATTCACATGGGAAAAGTTCCTGCTTATTCTGTCATTGTTCCTGGAGCTTTGCCTGGTAAGCCATTACTTGATGGAACTGTAGGTCCATCTTTGTATTGTGCCGTGATAGTTAAAAGAGTTGATGAAAGAACAAGATCTAAAACATCAATAAATGATTTACTTCGTGATTAATGGACAACATAGACTTTAATTCAACTAAACTCACTCAAGCTCTTGTAAAATGTAAGAGTGTTACTCCTGTTGATGGTGGAGCGCTTGAAATTGTTGAAAAACATTTATCTTCGATAGGTTTTAAATGTACCCCTTTGTTATTTACTGATCCAAATTCATATGATGTTAAAAATCTTTTTGCCTCTATAGGTTCATCAGGCCGTCATTTAGCTTTTGCTGGACATACTGATGTAGTTCCAGCGGGTAATGAAGAATCTTGGCGCTTTCCACCTTTCTCTGCAACAATAGAAGGGGACAAGTTGTATGGTAGAGGGACAGAAGATATGAAAAGTAACATCGCTTGCTTTATGTCAGCTACAAATAAATTTATTGATAAATATAGCAAAGATTTTGGAGGTATTATTTCTTTTATCATCACCGGAGATGAAGAAGGTCAGGCAATAAACGGTACTCCAAAAATTATGGAGTGGACGAAAGAACAAAATATTTCAATAGATCACTGCATAGTTGGAGAACCTACATCTGATAAAAGTATTGGGGACAAAATTAAAATTGGCCGTAGAGGCTCTATTAATTTTTTTCTAACAGTAAAAGGTATTCAAGGACATACAGCAAATGGTCATCGCGCTGAAAACCCAGTTCATCATTTGTCTAAACTATTAACTAATATTCTTGCAGAACCACTAGATAATGGAAATGAATATTTTCTTCCAACTTCCATTCAAGTTCCAACATTCGATGTTGGTAATTCTGCCCATAATGTAATTCCTGAACTTGCAAGAGCCACAATAAATATTAGATTTAATGATGAGCATACTGCAGAGTCACTAATTGATTGGCTAAGAAAAAAGATTGATGAAGTTTTTTCTAAAGAAAAAAATGCTTCTTGCCATTTTACAGAAGAAATTAGTGCCAGATCATTTATTAATAAAGAAGGTGAGTTGACAGATATAATAACAAAATCAATTTCTGATTCTACAGGACGAAATGAAAAACCTGAACTTGCAACAGATGGGGGAACTTCAGATGCTCGCTTTATAAAAAACTATTGCGAGACCACCGAATTAGGAATTCGAAATCAAACGCTTCATCAAATTGATGAATTTGTATACATAAAAGATCTAGAGGAACTAGAGAAGATATATTTAAAGATATTAGAAAACTACTTTATTAAAAATTAATAACCTAACTTTATATCTACATCACTTTTTATTTTTTTATTTTTTTTAAAATCCATAAATCTTTTATATAAATAGCCAATAGACGAGTCATGATCTGTAATGGCAGCCACATGAGGAGTAATAGTTATATTTTTATTAGACCAAAATTTATGTTTTTTTTATTAAAGGCTCCCTATAAAAAACATCTAAAGATGCAAAAAAGTTTGGATTAATTTTAATATGTTTTATCAAATCCACCTCATTAACAGCAGGCCCTCTACCTATATTAATCAGTAATGACGACTTTTTCATTTTTTTTAAAAAATTAGCATTTACAAAATTTTTAGTATTTTTTGTATCTGGTAAAATTGAAACAATTATATCACTTCTCTTTATAAATTTATTCAATGAACTTTTATTATATATTTCAAATGGAGTATTTATTGTTGTCTTATTTCTTTTGAAACCAATTACATTGTAACCAAGTTTTTTTATATTAAGCGCAACAAAATTACCAATGTAACCAAGCCCCATTATCCCAATAGTTAATTCATTATTTAAAGGCGTGTATCTCTCATTCACCCAAATTTTTTTTCTTTGAGCTTCATCATAAATTTTTAATTTTAATTGGAATATAAGTATTTGAGATAAAACATGATTATACATTCTTATTCTCATTGTGGGATCTTTTACCCTAATAATAGGAAGATTTCGTATATTTGGTAATTTAAGAATGTGATCAACCCCTGCACCAATAGAAAATATTGCTTTCAAGTTTACCATTTTTTTAAAAATATTACTTGGAAGGTTCCAAACCATTGCTACATCTATTTTATTTAAATCAATATCATCACTGATAGTAAAAATTTTATCATGTTTAAATTTTTTTTTTAAAGTAAGTAAAAATTCTTCTTGGTTAGAATATGTTGCAAAGAAAAAAATATTCATTTTTTTAATTATCTAAATTTTTAATTAACTGAAGATACTTATTTCCAATAGCCACCCAAGTAAAATCATTTTCTGCTCTTAATTTTGCTTTTTGTCCTAATTCATTTAATTTTGACTTATTAGAGAGAAGTTCTTTTAAAGAATTATAGAGTTCAGACATATCAGAAATAATAATTCCGGTCTCATTATGAATAACCGCTTCCGGAGTGCCACCAACATTTGAAGCAATGGATGGAATGCCATAATATGCAGCTTCTAAATAAGCTATACCGAAACCTTCAATAGAATGCTTTTTTGACTCATCAAGTGTAGGCATAACCATAAGATTGGTATTTTTGAAAAGATATTTTTTTTGGTTTTCATTAATATCACCAAGAAAAATAACATTTTTAACAATATCTAATTCCGAGGTAATTTTTTTTAAATTTTCAAACTCAACACCTGATCCAGCAATAATATATAAAATATTTGGAAATTTATTTCTTAACTTTGAAATTGCTGACAATATGTAAGCATGTCCCTTTCTTTTTTCTAATCTAGCTAAAGTTGTAATTACTGGTTGACCATCTATACCTTGAATAATCTCTTGATTTAAATGACTGGTATTTTTAGCACCCGGGTAAATGCTTGTTACGTTTTTATTAGCAATACCAATATCTTTAATAAGACTTACTGTAAAATTTGAATTAGTTACAATATGTTTAACTTTATTTAATACAGATACTACACGAATTTTTTTTGATGGTTTTTTTATAATTAATTCATTTCCGTGAGCGAGACATATGGAAGGTATAGATTGTGAATTTAAAGTATCTATCGTTAACTCAAAACTTTTCCAACTGTCGCCAATAACGTGTGAAATTTTATTTGAAGATATTAGTTTTTTTAATTCTGTTAATTTTTTTCTTTTTCTAAAAAATTTTATCCCACTTATTCTTTTTATAACTAAATTGGTATCATGCTTTGAATCGTAATAATTATCATTTTTTTTATCCTGATGATCAGCAAGAACTAAAACTTTATAAGTTTTACTTAATTCGATTGAGAGATTTTCAACAAGATTTTCTATTCCTCCAATGGTAGGTGGAAAACATTGAGTTAAAATAATAATCATTAATGAGTATTTATTATCTTTAAATGTTGGTTAAGTGTATAATTTATTCAAAAAGATATGAGATTTTCAATATTTTAATTTTTATCATTAATATTTGTTTAAATTTTTAAATATTAATATGCATAATTTGCATATAACTTATGTATTTAACTTGTTTGAAATGCATATATAAAAATATATGTACGAAGCAAAGAAAGGAATAAAATGATAAAAAATATATTAAATTTTTTTGATCACACTTACAAAAGTATTAACTATTATGCCTTTGATAATGTAGATCCACAATTAATTAGATACTTCAAAACTGAATATGGTCAAGATTGGCAGTCAGCTCTAACTGATCATCTATATAAGAAACAAGATAGTAATGATAAAAAGGCTGCTTAATAAATTTATTAAATCATTTACTTTTGATTATGATAGAGAAAAAGTAGAAAAATATTTATCTCAATCATCTAATACTTACGACTTAGAACAAAGAATACGTGAGTTAGATCAAAATAAAAAAAACAATCCATACTATATTTAGATATTTTCCAGAGTTAGAGGGGCTTAGTTACATCTAGTAACCAGTTCTTCTCCTCTAGGGAGAGAAATCCTGATATTTTTTCAAATACTTGTAAATGATAATTATTAATCCAATTTAGTTCTTCTTTATTCAACATTTTAGAGTCAATAAGTTCCCTATCAATAGGTGCCCATGAAATATTTTCAAATTTAAGTTGATTTTCTCTATCTTCTTTCACCACAATAATATTCTCGATACGAATACCGTATTCACCCTCTTTATAATATCCAGGTTCATTGGACAAAATCATTCCAGGTAACAATTCTACACTTGGAAACATACTCTTTTTTGAAATGCGTTGAGGTGCCTCGTGAACACTTAAAAAACTTCCAATGCCATGACCTGTCCCATGATCATAATCACAATTTATTTCCTGTAAGCTCTCTCTTGCTAAGTAATCAATTTTATTTCCTTTTGTGCCTTTTTGAAAAGTATGAGTCGAAAGATTAATATGACCCTTTAAAACTCGCGTAAATCTGTCAATTTGCTCTTTATTTGGCTTACCTAGTATTATTGTTCTAGTGATATCAGTCGTCCCATCATAATACTGTCCTCCGGAATCGGATAAGTAAATAGAATTATTTTTAAGTGATACTGGATTATTTTTATCTGCACGATAGTGGGGAAGAGCAGCATTTTTACCAATAGCTGAAATGGAATCAAAAGAGAGTGAATGAAACAACTCATTTGACTTTCTAAGAGATAATAATTTATTAGCTACAGAGATCTCATTTTCTTTTTCGATACTATCATGGTTTTTTAACCAATATAAAAATTTTGTCATACTTACACCATCTCTAAGATGCGCTTTTCTAGACCCTTCAAGCTCAGTTTCATTTTTTAATTGCTTTAGGAATTAAACATGGGTTTTGCAAGTTTGCAGGTATAAGTTTATTATTCAAAGCTAATTGATAAAAAAAATAAGAAGTATTTTTGTAGTCAAAACCAATTTGTATATTTTTAGTTAAATTTTTAAAAACATCTTTAATTTCTTCAATGGGTTTTAAAACTAAAAAATTACTTAGTCTATTTTTTAAATCATCATTTAATTTTTCAATAGAGAGATATAAAACAGGCTTACTTTCAAGTGAAATAAATAAATAAGAAAATGCAAGAGGGGTATATAAAATATCATCTGCTCTAATATTTAATAACCAAGCAATAGAGTCAAGACTTGATAAGAAATAACTATCTAAATTATTATTTTTTAATTCTTCAACAAATAGATCAATTTTATCTAATGCATCAATACCAGCATAATTTACAGGATGATCAAATATAATGCTATACTGACGTTTAGGCTTATCTTGCCAAAGTTCATCTATTAAATTTGGAGAAGTAAAGTTCAACGTTGTCTCATTTTTTTTGGCTAGTTCAATGATTTTAATTACTTCTTCAATTGAATGAAGCATTGGATCTAACCCAATACATTTATTTTTATTAAAAATTTTATTTAACTCTTGAGAATAATCATTCCAATGTGACAAAGAAATTACATTTTTATCTATTTGCTCGTTCGCTTGAAAAGTATATCTTCCATCTACAAAGAGAGTAGATGTATTTTGACTAATTATAGCTCTTCCTGCTGAACCTGAAAAATTAGTAGCCCAATACAACCTCTCAGCATCAGGAGGAATGTATTCATTTAAAAATTCATCTGTTCGATTAATAATTAATGAGTCTATTTCATTATCGATTAACTTTTGTTGAATTTTTATAATTTTTAAATTTTTCATAAACTTCTAAACATTTCTAGATCAATATTTCCACCCGAAATCATTACAACTACAGTTTTATTTTTTAGATTTATTTTTTCTGTTAATGCGGCTGTTGCTGCAACAGCACCACCTGGCTCAACTATAATTTTTAAATGCTCTGATAAAAATTTTATAGCATTCTTAACTTCCTCATCTGTTACCACTAGTCCTCCCTCAAGATTTTTTAGGTTAATTGGAAAAGTTATATTCCCTGGTTGAGGTGTAATGATCGCATCACAAATTGATTGATAGTCTTTTTCATTTGATAAAATTTTTCCACTTTTTAATGACTTTTTAGTATCATCAAAACCAAAAGGTTCTGCAGAATAAGATTTAATATCTGGGTATTTATTTCTTAAATATGTTGAGGTTCCGGCAATTAAACCTCCACCTCCGCAACAACACAAATAAATATCTGGGATGATTGAGTTTTGAATAAGTTGCTCATAAATCTCTTTTCCAGCTGTACCTTGACCAGCAATAATATCAATATCATCATAAGGGCGTATTAATGTTCTATTTTCTTGAATAGAAATTTTTTCTCCCATACTTTCTCTAGATTCAGTTTTAGGGTCATAAAGAATAACTTCAGCTTTATATTTTTTTGTATTTTCTATTTTAATTTTTGGAGCATTCTTTGGCATGATAATTTTACAGGAAATATTTTGCTGAAGGGAAGAATAAGCAACAGCCTGTGCATGATTTCCTGAAGAGTAGGCGACTACTCCATTCTTTTTATTTTCATCAGTGAGTTTAGAAATTTTATAGGAAGCTCCTCTAAACTTGAATGACCCTGTATTCTGAAGATTCTCAAGTTTAAAAAAAATTTTAGAGTTTAATTGTTTATTTATATAATCACTTGATATTAATGGTGTTTTAATAATTTGGTTTTTAATTGCACTATTAGCAACATCAATATTTTTATAAGAAAAATGCATAGAAAAAAAATAAATTTATTTTAATTTAAATCCATTTTACAGAATTA
>CABXEZ010000007.1 GCA_902511405.1 uncultured Alphaproteobacteria bacterium | reverse complement strand
TTAACGGTATAAATTTAAAAGATACATCAAGTAGTAATATTGAAATAATTAAAAATTTACTTTTTGAACATAAGGTAATATTTTTTCGTAATCAGACAATTAGTCAACAAGAACAAATAAATTTATCTAAATGTTTTGGCCCACTTGAAACTCACGCCTATACAAAAGGACTAAAAGAATTTCCTGAAATTGTTAGAATAATAAAAGAACCACATGAAAAAAATAATTGGGGTGAAGGATGGCATACAGATACAAGTTATAACAAGCAACCCACTTTAGCTGTAATCTTAAAATCACTAGAGATACCTCCTGTTGGGGGAGATACAATGTTCTCCAATATGGAATTAGCTTATGATACATTAAATGATGATTTAAAAAAAATGATTGAAAATAAAAAAGCTCTTCATGACTCGAGGGGTGCAGAATTTTTTAATGAAAATTATCAATCAATGGAAAGTAATGGATATAAAGAAGCTTTTTCTAATATTCATCCTATAGTTAGAACGAACCCAGACTCTAAAAGAAAAATTCTTTATGTTAATTGGACCTATACAAGACAAATTATTGGAATGGAGAAGGAAGAAAGTGATAAACTTTTAAATATATTATTTAAACATCAAGAAAGACTTGATTTGACTTGTCGATTTAAATGGACTCCTAATACAATAGCAATTTGGGATAATAGAAGTGTGCTCCATTATGCTATAGCCGATTATTTTCCTCAAAGAGGATTAGGACACAGAAGAATTATGGATAGAATAGCTGTGGGAGGAGAAGTTCCTTATTAAGAAATAAATTGAAATAAAATGGTCGGGGAGAAAGGATTCGAACCTTCGACCCCCTGGTCCCAAACCAGGTGCGCTACCAGGCTGCGCTACTCCCCGAAAAAACTTGTTATATTCATAAAATTTTGAAAAAACAATTAATTAGTTTGAATTTTTATAGGAATATACTTATATTCTACTCAGGGGTGCTTAAATGCTGAGATTTATACCCTTTAAACCTGATCTGGATAATGCCAGCGGAGGAAAGAATGAAATTTATTTATATTACTTTATCATTTTTGCTTTTAACAACTGTTGTTAAAGCTGAAAAAATTACAATTTACACATATGACTCATTTGTATCCGAATGGGGACCGGGTCCATTAATTGAAAAACAATTTGAAGAGACTTATCAAATTGATTTAGAATTAGTCGCTGTTGATAGTGCCGCCACACTTTTAAACAAGGTTATCTTAGAGGGAAGTAACACTAAGGCAGATATTATTTTGGGCTTAGATATGAATTTATTTGAGTCGGCAAAAAAAATCCAATTTGTTTGATAATCATTCATTAACAGATCTTAATGATAAACTTAATCTTCCTATAAATTGGGAAAGTAAATTGTTTGTACCATATAATTATGGATACTTTGCCTTTGTCTATAATAACAAAAATTTAAAAAACCCTCCTAAGTCAATGTTCGAGCTAATTAATTCAACAGATGCGAGAATTGTAATACAAGACCCTAGAACATCTACTCCTGGATTAGGTTTATTAACTTGGATGAAAGCGCTTTATGGTAATGATGCACAGAGTAATTGGAAAAAATTAAATAAAAAAATAATTTCTGTCACTAAAGGATGGACAGACGCTTATTACAATTTTTTTATGGCTGGTGAAGCAGATTTAGTATTAAGTTATAGCTCATCTCCTGCAGCTCATATTATGTTTGAAGAAAACAATGATATCTCAGCATCTACTTTTGAAGAAGGCAATTACATTTCAATAGAATTTGCAGGAATTTTAAAAAGTTCTAAAAATAAAGAGATGGCCAATAATTTTTTAAATTTTATGATTTCAGATGATTTCCAATCTGTCATTCCTTCAACAAATATTATGTATCCAGTAACTAGTGTTAGTCTTCCTGAGGCTTATAATAAATTAGAAATTCCAAACGCTATTCAGCTAGATCCAAGAGATATAGATGGAAATAAAGAAAAATGGATTAATGAGTGGCTTAATGCGTCATAAATTATTTGTATAATAAATATAATATAACAGTATTAAGTTTTTTTTTCCTAATACTGTTATTTCCTTTCTTAGGAATTTTTTCAAAATTAAATTATGATATAGAAGAAGTAAGAATTTTTTTATCAAACTCATATACCCAAAGAATAATATTTTTTTCTTTTTATCAAGCTTTTCTCTCAGCCTTTATTAGCTGTGTATTGGCTATCCCTTTTGCTCTTGCGCTAAATCGACATAAAGATAATAAATTAATTAGATTCATCATTTCTTTATGTGGTTTTTCTTTTGTAATCCCCTCAATACTGGTAGTTTTTTCTGTCATAAAATTATTTGGATATAATGGTTTTTTTAATACATATTTCAATTTTTATGACTTATTTTCAATTAAATCAATATACGGCCTGAAGGCAATTCTGATCGCACATGTTCTTTTAAACACGCCCTTTGCTACACGCTTATTTGTTCAAAATCTTAATAACATTCCAAAAAAATATTATGAAATTTCTGAGTCTATAAATCTTAGTTTTTTAGGAAATATTTTAAAATTAGAATTACCAATTATAAAACAAATTTTATTTGCTGTTTTTTCAATAATATTCTCTCTTTGTTTTTTAAGCTTTGCTATTGTTATGGCGCTTGGTGGTAATCCTAAAAATTCAACGTTAGAGGTTGCAATATTTCAATATGCTCTATTTGATTTAAATTTTAATAAAGCGATACTGCTAAGCTTTATTCAAATCTTTATATGCATAACATTTGTTTTTATCGGATTTTATAAATTTAAAGGATCAAATTTTTTTGAAATTGGCGCTATTAAACATAAACACCCTCATCAAAATAATAGACTGATTAAACTTATTGATTATTTTCTTATTTTGTTTTTTATTCTTGTTTTATTCTCACCTATATGGGTTATTTATACTGAATTTTCAAAATCAATATTCTTAAAAGTAAACTTAACTTATACATTTGTTAATGCTTTTAAAAATTCTATAATAATTTCTTTATTAACAGGAGTAATCGTAAGTATTTTTGGACTACTTATTAGCTACCTAATAGTCATTAATCATAAAAATTTTATTCTTCAGCAATTATTACTTTTAACTAGCTCTGTGATTCTAATAATTTCTCCGATTATTTTTAGTCTTGGTTATTTTATTTTCTTTCAACCTATAATTAATTTTTCCTATGTTAAAGTATTTTTAGTAATATTAATTAATGTGATATTTCTTCTTCCTTTTGCAATATTAATTTTTTTTAGTAATTTAAAAAATTTATATTTAAGTTTTAATGATTTTAGAAAATCATATCGAATAGATCTCATTAGTTATATAAAAATTATATTTCCTTTATTAAGAAAAAATTTTTTTTATGTATTTTCATTTTCTACAGTTATAACTTTTGGTGACTTTACAATTATCTCTTTTTTTAGAAGCGAAAATTTTGAAACACTTCCTTCGTACTTATTTAAATTAATATCTACATACCAATTTAATGAAGCTTCTGTTGTAGCTGGTATTATTTTATTTCTTAGTATGGTTATATATTTTATTATAGATAATTTTAATTACCAAGGAAGGCCTGACATCACGACATGAACATAAATACTGGCAACATATCCTAAGAAAATTACCGGAGTCCATTTTAAATGTCCAAAAAATGTATAATAACCTCTAGCTTGACCCATAAGAGCAACTCCAGCAGCAGAACCTATTGACAACAGACTTCCCCCTACTCCTGTAGTTAATGTTACTAATAGCCATTGATCAATGGACATTTCAGGTCTCATAGTAATTACCGCAAACATAACCGGGATATTATCGACTATAGCTGATAAAACACCTACTATTGCGTTTGCAATAGTGGGGCCCATTCCATCATATAGAATTTCAGACATCAGTGATAAGTAACCAATAAAGCCTAATCCACCTACACTCAAAATGACACCAAAGAAGAATAGTAAAGTATCCCATTCAGCTTTGGATATTTTTCTAAAGAAATCAAACTTAGTTTCCTCCACATCAGGATCATGAGTAATTTTTAGGTAAAATGAATATAAACCTAAAAGACCAAGACCAAACATCATGCCCAACATTGGAGGTAAATGCAATATGTTATGAAAGTTTACAGCACTGAAAATAGTGAACAGTCCTAAAAAAATAATAACTTTACCGCCTCTTTTCATGAAGATTTTTTCTGAACTTACTTCTGGACTCTCTTTTGGTATAAAGAAATACATAATTGCAGCAGGAATTAAATAATTTACTACAGACGGAATAAAGATATTAAAAAAAGTAAAGAACTCAACTATTCCAGCTTGCCAAACCATCAAAGTAGTAATGTCCCCAAATGGACTATAAGCTCCACCTGCATTTGCCGCCACAACAATATTTATACACCCTAAAGATATAAATTTACTATTTCCTTTACCGCACGCCATCACTACGGAGCACATAACCAAAGCAGTGGTTAAATTATCGGCTATTGGCGATAAAAAAAATGTAATTATTCCTGTAAAAACAAATAGTTGTCTAAAACTCAGACCACGAGAAGTTAATTGGAATCTAACAACATCAAAAACTTTTCTCTCCTCTAAAGCATTTATGTAAGTCATTGCCACTAAAAGAAATAGAAAAAGTTCTGCAAATTCTAAAATATTATGCTCTAAAGCATATTCTATTTCTTTAGCGTAAGTTTTATCACCTGCAAAATAAAACGCAATTATGCCCCAAATTATAGCTGCAGAAAGAATAACTGGCTTGGATTTCCTTAAATGACTAAACTCCTCTGCCATGACCACGGCGTAAGCAACAAAAAAAACTGCAAGACTAAGAAAACCTACGTATGACGTTGTTAAATTTATTTCCATATTTTTAAAGTAAAGCTAATAACTGTTTTTTCAATTCCGAAGTCATATAAATTATTGTGCATTGCTTCGTCAATAAAAAGTGATTTTTTTCTATTATTGGCTTTTTCAAATAACAACTTACTATGAGAATGAGGGACAACTTCGTCCTTAAGCCCACTTATTATTAATAAAGGTGATTTAATTTGGTCAATTTTACTTAAATTATCAAATTTATCCTTAACCAGATATTTTGATGGATAAATCTTGTATCTCTTAGTAGCCACATCAGCAATTGATGAAAAAGGTGCCTCTAATACAGTGCAAAGAAAATTGTATTTCAAATTTAATTCAACAGCTACTCCTGAACCGAGAGATTCTCCGTAATTAATAATATCTTGAACTTTAAATTGAGTATTTTTTAAAATCCAATCAATAGAAGCATTTCCGTCTAAGTATAAATTATTTTCTGTTGGATTTCCCTGGTTGCCACTAAAACCCCTCCAGCTAACCAGCAAAGTTGAAAAGCCTGCGTCGTTATATCTTTTTATACGATAAGCTCTTTCTCCTATGTCAAAAGAGTTTCCATGGAAATAAACAAGAATGGGCTTGTTTTTATCACCCTCGTGAAACCAAGCTAAAAGGCTTATGTTATCAACTGTTTTAATGCAAATTTCCTTAGTTTTTTCTAAAGTATAGTTTTCAGGAGCTTTTGGCTTTCCAGATTTGTTAAATATTATTCTTCGTTGAAATATATACAAAAGAAAACCAAAAAAAATGTATAGAAAAACTATAAAAAATATGTAATTCATTGATTAATAAATACATAATATAATGACTGCATCAATAGAAGTATATAACCCAATGAGTGCTTATAATAGCGCTATAAATAAGTTAGAAAAAAATGGCATTAGAGCTACAAAACAACGTAGAGTATTAGCTAGACTTATTTTTGATAAAGGTAAGAGGCATATATCAGCAGAGAATTTATTTGATGAAGTTAAAAAAGATAAAAGAAAAATTTCAATGGCTACAATTTATAATACTCTAAAGCAATTTACAAGCTTAGGGCTGATTAGAGAAATAGTTGTTGATCAAAATAAATCATTATATTGTAACAACAACCAAAGTCATTATCATTTATATATCGAGGATGAAGGTAAGGTAATAGATATACCAACACAAAATATAGATCTTGATATACCTTCGATCCCAGCATGTTTAAAACTTCATGATATCGATGTAATTGTAAGAATAAGAACTCTTAAAGATAAAAACAATTAAATTTAATGACTGCAAAAAAGTTGTGGTCTTCCAGCACAACAAGGAATAACCTTAATCTTTTTTTAGAATATTTAGCTGACATAGGTAACTTTACTTCTTATAGCGATTTACACAAATGGAGCATTGAACATAAAGAAATTTTTTGGGATAAGTTTTGGTCATTCACAAATATTCAAGGTGATAAGAAGGATGATATTTTTATAGACTCAAAGCACTTTATTGAAACAAAATTTTTTAATTCTTCGACATTAAACTACACAGAAAATTGTCTCCAAAAAGATTCAAATGAAGATGCAATAATATTTTATAATGAACAGAGACACTCTAAGAGAAAAAGTTGGAAACAATTAAGATCAAATGTTTTTAAAATTTCACATTATTTTAAAAGTAAAAATATCAAACAAAACGACAGAATAGCAGCAGTTCTTCCAAATATGCCAGCAACTGTTGAGGCATTTTTAGCGTGTGCGCAAATAGGAGCTATTTGGTCATCATGCTCATCTGACTTTGGGCCAAAAGCTATTATAGATAGGTTTAAACAAATTGATCCAAAGATACTAATAATTACAGATTATTATTTTTATAATAATAAAAAGATTGATACTCTAAAAGATATTCACTCTATTATTAAAGAAATTCCTTCAATTGAAAACATAATTATAATTCCATATGCAGACGATAAAATTTTAATAAAAAATATTGAATATACAAATTGGAATGAAATATTAAATTCACAATATAAATTTGAAAAATTTGAAAAATTTAATTTTAATCATCCACTTTACATTTTGTTTTCAAGTGGAACTACAGGTGTTCCCAAATGTATTGTTCATGGTGCTGGCGGATCTTTAATACAGCATAAAAAGGAACATCAGCTTCATTTAGATATAAAAGAAAAAGATAAGGTATTTTATTTTACAACCTGTGGTTGGATGATGTGGAATTGGTTAATATCTAGTTTAGCTTCAAAGAGCAGCATTGTATTATACGATGGGTCGCCTTTTTTTCCAAATAATAACTACCTATTTGAAATTATAGAGAAAGAAGGAATTTCTTTTTTTGGAACGGGCGCAAAATATATTGATCACTTAAAACAAAATAAAATATCAATAAAAGATCAGCATAAATTACCAAAACTAAAAACTTTAGCTTCCACTGGATCTCCTCTTGTTAAAGAGTCATTTGATTATGTTTATGAAAATATAAAAAATAATTTGCATTTAGCATCAATTAGTGGAGGGACAGATATAGTTTCTTGTTTTGTAACTGGAAATCCAAATATGGATATATATTCAGGTGAAATTCAATGTGCAGCATTAGGAATGGATGTTGATATATTTGACCAAAACGGGAAATCACTAAAACAACAAAAAGGTGAACTGGTTTGCAAAACCCCTTTTCCATCTAAACCAATCTATTTCTGGAATGATGAAAATAATAAAAAATACCTAAATGCTTATTTTCAAAAATATAAAAATATTTGGCATCACGGAGATTATTGTGAAAAGACAATAAATGATGGGTACATAATTTATGGAAGGTCTGATGCTACTTTAAATGCTGGAGGGGTTAGAATTGGTACATCTGAAATTTATAGAGTGGTAGAAAATATTGATAAAATTATAGAATGTGTAGCTGTTGAACATAGTTTATATACTGATACTGAAGTTATTTTATTTGTTAAACTCAATTCAAATTCTAGCTTAGATGATATATTAATAAAAAATATTAAGTTAGAAATAAGAACAAATTTATCACCTAAACATATTCCTAGTAAAATTTTTGAAGTATCAGATATTCCAAAAACTAAAAGTGGTAAAATAGTTGAGTTATCAATTAAAAATATAATCAATGGAATGCCAATTGAGAACGAAAATGCTTTAGCAAATCCTGATTGTTTAAAAGAGTATCAGAGTATATATTATTTATTAAAGGAAAATTAAAAATGCCAAAACATGTAGTAATATCTAAATTAGGTGGTCCTGAGGTTCTTAAATATCAAGAATATAGTTTACCAGATGAAATTAAAGTTAATGAAGTAAGAATTAAACAATCTTCAATTGGATTAAATTATATAGACACATACCATAGGAGTGGCATCTATCCATTGCCATCAGACTTACCTGTATGCCCTGGTATGGAAGCTGCTGGAGAAATTATTGGCATTGGCTCAGAGGTTGTTAATTTCAAGATTGGAGACAGAGTCGCGTATGCAACTCCACCAATTGGTGCGTATTGTGAAATAAGAGATTTTCCAGAAGAAAAATTAATATCTATTCCTGAGTTTTTAACAAATGATGAAGTTGCTTCTGTTTTATTGCAAGGAATGACAGTAGAGTATTTGTTCGAAAGACTTCATAAAATTAAAAAAGATGATTTTATATTATTTCACGCCGCTGCTGGTGGTGTAGGCTTAATTGCAAGTCAGTGGGCTAGATCTGTTGGTTGCAAAATGATTGGCACAGTAAGCACCAAAGAAAAAGCTGAATTAGCTATGGAAAACGGATGTGAGTTTACAATAAATTATAAAGAAGAAATAATTTCTGAAAAAGTATTGGAAATTACCAAGAATAAAGGAGTGCCTGTTGTTTATGATGGTGTTGGTAAAGATACATTTGATGAGTCAATAAAATCTCTTTCAACAAGAGGTTTAATGGTATCTTTTGGTCAATCATCTGGAATGGTTGAAAAAATAGACATGCACAAGACTTTTAATCCAAAAAGCCTGTTTTATACCAGACCTAGTCTCATGGGCTACACACTTAATCGGGAAGAGCTGATACATTGCTCAAATAAGTTATTTGAAAAAATGAAAAACAATGAAGTGAGATCCAATATTTATAAAAAATTCAAATTAGAAGAAGCTAAAGAAGCTCATATCATCTTACAATCGAGAGAGAGTTCAGGCTCAATAATTTTAGAGCCATAAATGGCGACCCCTAGGAGAATCGAACTCCTCTTTCCTGGATGAAAACCAGGTGTCCTAACCGATAGACGAAGGGGTCATCTGAGAAGTTATATACATATTAAACTTAATATTTCAAATTATTTAATCAATTTTCATTATATCTTTTATGATAATTTGAGGTACTGGCTCAGATGTAAATTTATCTACAGTTACAGTGCAAGAGAATAAAAATTTAAATTGATTAAATTTTTCTAAATAGTCTCCCAAAATATTTTTTTTAGAATTAAAACAAATTCCTTTAATTTTATTACCTATATCGTTTTCAAAAAAAATTAATAAGTGTTTATTTTTTATAATTTTTATAGAGTCGATTATAACATCCTTTAAGATAAATACTGGTTCAGGATTACCTTTGCCAAAAGGCTGTAATTGCTCAATTCCATTGATTAAATCTAGATTAAGATCATTTACAGTTATTACTGAGTCAAAATAATCAATTCTATTAAATAAATTTTTTGAATAAAGTGATAAAGATTTTTCTAAATATATTTTTAAATTTTCCATATTGGAAATATTGATTTTTAAGCCAGCTGCCATTGAATGCCCTCCTCCACTAATTAAAATTTTCTCTGACTTGGCATTTAAAATGATTTTCCCCAAATCTACATTTTCAATAGATCTTGCCGAACCTATTCCAATATTATTTGAAAAAGAAATAACAATTGTAGGTTTATAATAAATATCTTTAATTTTACTTGCAATAATACCTAAGACACCTTGATGCCAATTATTGCCAAAAACTAAAATAAAATTTGAATTAGTCTGATTTGCGGCTTGATTATTTGCATCATCTAAAATTTGACTCTCAATTAATTTTCTTTTCTCGTTTAATAAAAACAATTTTCTACTTATAGAGTCAATTTGTTCAATATCATTTGATATTAATAATTTAGAAGCAAGAGATGAATCATCAATTCTGCTAGCAGCATTAATTTGAGGACCGACAACAAAACCTAAATCTTGAGAAGTGGGAGATGATGCAATTTTTGAATTATCAATTAATTTAGCAATACCTCTATGATATCTTTTATGAATAAGCTCTAATCCTTTTTTTACAAACAATCTGTTATATCGCTTTAACTCAACAACATCACAAACAGTTCCCAAGGCAACAAGATCTAAATAAGATAAAAGGTTTGGTTCTTTTATTTTACTAAATTTATTTAAATCTCTTAATTTTTTTCTGAGATACATTAAAAATAAAAAAGTAACACCAACAGCAGCTAATTGCTTATAGTCACTTGTATCATCTTCTCTATTTGGATTTATTATAGCTAAAACATTAGGTAAATTAATTTCACTCAAATGATGATCAATTACTATAACATCAATATTTTTAAATTCTTTATTATCTATTATTTCATTTGAAGTTGTACCACAATCAAGAGTGAGAAGTAAATCAACTTTATTATCCAACATTTCCCTCATTAACTTAATGTTAGGACCGTAACCGTCTACTAATCTATTAGGTATTTTTAGAATTATTGAAGAAGTGAAATTTTTTAGAAATTTAAATAAAATCGAAGCTGATGTGGAGCCATCAACATCATAATCAGCTATAATACCAATTCGTTCTTTATTGTTTATTGCTTGAATAACTCTAGAAGTAGCTATCTCTATATCTTTTAATTTAGCAGGATTGGGAAAATCATGATTTATGTTTGGATTAAGGAAGCTTTCAATATAATCTTTATCAACGCCTCTAATTGATAATAGCTTAGATACAATATACTTTAAGTTATATTTTTGACTAAGATAAATTGCATTTCTTTCATCAAAATCACAAAGCTTCCATCTTCTACTTAGTAGAGATTTTTTATTATCAATATAGTTAATTTCAACAGTCAATGGGTATTGCAGAAATATTTTCAAAGACAAAATCAAGATTCTCAATTTTTTTTATAGAACTTAATAATTCAGATGACTTAATTTTGTGGGTAGTAATAAGAATTGGTATGTATTCAGAATTATTGTCTGGAAATTGTAATATTTTTTCAACCGAAATATTTGCATCATTAAAATAACTAGTTATCATTGATAGCACTCCTGGTTTATCTTTAACTCGAATTCTAAGATAATATTTTGTTTCAAGATCTGATGAATTATATTTTTCATATTTAACAAGTTTTGATTGAGCAAAGCCAAGAGATTTATAATTAGAGCTATAAGATATTTCGAAAATATCAGAAAGAACTGAACTGGCAGTGGGAAATCCTCCAGCTCCTTCTCCCTCTAAATATAGGTTTTTAAGTTGATCTGTTTCAACAATAATAGCATTTAAAGCACCTCCTGTATTTGCAATTGGATTTTCTTTAGAAATTAATTTTGGTTTTGTAGATGCATATAATTTACCTTCAATAAAAGAGCATTCAGATATCAATTTAATTCTATAACCCAATTGCTTTGCAAATTTAATATCTTCAATTGTTATTTTTTCAATTCCTTCAATTTCATTTACTTCAAAATCCACTTGGGATCCATATGCCAAACTTGTAAGTAGAGTTAACTTATGAGCAGCATCATACCCGCCAATATCTAATTTAGATTCATGATCAGAGGTAAAGCCTTTTTGTTTTGCATCAATTAAAACATCTTCAAAACTTTTATCTTCAGACTCCATAGTTGTTAAAATATAATTTGTAGTTCCATTTAAAATACCTGAAATTTTATTAATTTTATTTAAAAAAATATTATTCTTAATAGTTTTAATAATCGGTATACCTCCTGCGACAGCTGCTTCAAATAATAGCAAAACTTTATTTTTTTCAGCAATATTAAAAAGTTCATTACCGTGCATTGCAAGCATGGCTTTATTACCTGTTACAACATTAATTTTTTGATTTAATGCAGATTTGACCAACTCATAACTAATATCTTTTTCGTACCCAATTAACTCAATCATGACATCAGGTCTTTTACCTCTAATGCTCAGTAATTGCATAGGATCATCAACCCAAAAATATTTTTCAATATTAAAATTTCTTTTTTTTGTTTTATTTTTAGCTGATAAACCTATGACATTAATGTTGAGACCTGACTTGTTATTAACTAATTCAGAATTCTTTTCAATTAAATGAACAAGGGCAGACCCAACGTTGCCTAAACCAGCAATACATATGTTTATATTATTCATTAGTTAGTTTGCTTTTCTTTTATACAATTATCAATTTCACTTTTATCAGTTGAGTTTATTTGACACAAATCAAATAATTCTTCATCACTAAGTTTAAGTTCTTTAAAACTTGGGACAGAATCAATATCTGGATAACCACATGAGACTAAAAAAAATAAAGTGAAGCAAAATATAATCCTCATTGAATTAGACCTGAAGACTCTTCAAAACCTTTACTTAAATTAAAACATTGAACAGCTTGGCCCGCAGCACCTTTTTGAAGATTATCAATCAAACTAACCACAATTATTTTGGAATCATCATAATGTTTAAAGATTTTCAACACACATTTGTTTGTATTTTGAACTAAAAAGAAATCTGCTCTTTGTTCATCATCTTTGAAATCAATAAAATAATTCTCACTATCTAATTTTTCAAAGCATTTAATTACATCATTTTCTTTAATGCCATCATTTAGATCACAATAAATTGTTGACATCATGCCTCTAAAATTAGGTAGAATATGCGGATTGAAAGAAAAAAGTACTTCTTTCTTATGTTTTTTTTCTAATTCCTGACGTATCTCACAAATATGCCTATGTTGGTTAGTATTGTAATTGTAAAAATTATAATCATTTGATTTTTTTATATTTTCTTTATCAAAATTTTTACCAGCACCACTATGACCTGACTTAGAGTCAAATATTAAATTTGAACCTTTAATTAAATTATTACTAAAAAGCGGTATAGTGGGAATAAGAATAGACGTAGGGTAACACCCTGGTACAGCAATATTTTTACTATTAACTAACTCATTTCTATTAAACTCAGGTAAACCATAAATAAAATTTTTTAATAAAGTTGGACAAGAGTGATTTATTCCATAATTTTCCTTATAAATTTCGTAATCTTCTAATCTAAAATCAGCTGATAGATCGATGATTTGAATTTTATTATAAAACAATTTTACATACTCATTCGAGATACTATGCGGAAGTGCTAAAAAAACAGTGTCAGCAATATTGTAATCAAAATCTCTATTTAATTGAGTATTTGGTATATTAGAAATACCAATACTGGAATCTAATTTTTGTATTGGTATATTAGGTGATTTTTCAGTACCTATAAACACAATATCAACATTAGGGTGCTTCGATAAAATTTTTACAAGTTCTAATCCAACATAGCCAGTTGAGCCAAGTATGGCTACTGAAATTTTTTCTGACATAACTAAAAATTATCTTTTAGAGAACTGATAACTTCTTCTTGCTTTCGCTAAACCTGGTTTTTTTCTCTCAACCACTCTTGAATCTCTGGTGATGTAACCAGCTTTTTTTAGTGAAGGTCTGAGCGAAGAGTCATATAAGCTTAGAGCTTTGCTTATACCGTGTCTAATAGCGCCAGCCTGACCAGAAAGACCTCCACCTTTAACTGTAACCATAATTTCAAAATTATTTTCACCCTCAACAATATTAAGAGGCTGATTAACAATCATTTGTAATACAGGCCTAGCAAAGTATTTATCTAAAGACTTACCATTTACAGATATTGATCCTGAGCCTCTTTTTACCCATACTCTAGCAATAGAGTTCTTTCTTTTACCTGTTGCATAAGCTCTCTGTTTATTATCTAAATTAATTGGCTTAATTTCGCTTATAGTTGTTTCGGTATTTTCCATATTTATCTTTTTACGTTTTTATCGTTAAGTGTTTCAAAATTTATTATTTGAGGTTGTTGCGCAGAGTGAGAATGCTCTTCACCAGAATAAATTTTACAATTAGATAGTTGTTGCCTACCCAAAGGTCCACTTGGTATCATTCTTTTAATTGCTAATTTTATGATATCATTTGATTTATTTTTAGCCTTCATTTTTATGGGATTTGTTTCCTTTATGCCCCCTGGATAACCAGTATGTCGATAGTAAATTTTATCTGTAGATTTTTTACCAGTAAGGTAAACATGATCAGCATTAATGATTACAAGGTTATCTCCACAATCCTGATTAGGAGTATAATTTGGTTTATTTTTGCCTCTTAATAAATTAGCAGAGTGAACAGCTAGCCTTCCAAGAACAACATCTTTAGCATCAATTAAAAACCATTTTTTTTTAACATCTTCTTTTCTTAAACTAAAAGTTTTCATTGCGGTGCACTTATATATTAGTGAAAATTAAGTCAATATAATAATAAAAAAAACCCTCTAAATAGAGGGTTTTAAGTTTTTTAAAAGAATCTTTTTACGCTTCTTTTGTAGCAACTCCCCAGATAATTAATCCGAATAGAATTTTGTTAACAAAATCAGCTAAGTTATAAATAAGGTTAAGAGAAGCATCGTTACCTACGCCCATCATCACTCCAAATACATAACCTAAAGGATAAATTGCCCAACCAACAAGAACGATAATTCTTAAAGCGTTGAACGCTGATTTAATACCTTCTTTTCCATCTGCAGCTTGACTTGCTTCACCTCTAAAGATTTCCCAGATAATGACGGCCCAACCAATCATACCAATAATGAAACCAAAAGTAGCTCCAACACCGTATAATCCAGTTTCACCGAGGTAACCACCAATTAGCATTACCAAAGTACCAATTAATAATCTCCAAAATGAATTAGCTGATACTGAAGCACCAACTGCTTTCAATATTATATAAAATTCAATCATTAGAAGAGGAACAGTAATTAACCAATCAATGTATCTATATACAATTGGTGACTGCCCTTCGCCTTGTGACAATGTATAAACCCAATAATCTCTCATATAATCATAGTGTATTGCTGCAACTAGGGTAACTAGACCAGCAACTAAAAGAGATAATCTCCATTCTTTTTTTACGTGAAAACCTTCATAAAAAAAGAAAACAGTAGCGGCAATCATCGCAGCATATACAAGCCAAAATGATACGCCAACATAATCACTTCCTGATAAAAAATAACTCATGTAAACTCCTTATTTTTTGTAATAAGGCCTTATATGTAAAAAAAAGATATTTTTAAATAGTAAATATTAATAACTTGTAAAAAATGTTAATTATTTAATGATTTAACTAACTGAAATTAAATGATATTTTTATTTAATAATTTTTTTAAGCTTCTTGAAATATTTTTTATTTTATCAATATTTTTTTGAAATTTTATAGAATCAACTTTTAAATTATCATTATTGTTATAATTTATCGATAATGTTTTATTATTATTTTTTGATAAAACTTCATAAGCAAGTGTTATAGAATCATTTTTTTTTAAAATATCGTTTAACTTTGAGAGTTTTTCAATTTGTTTAAAGTTAAAAAATCTTGTTTTTCCTTTATTATCTCTTTTTGATAAATTTTGAAGTTTTGAGTCCCAAAACCTTATTGTGTGCTCTTGGATATTGAGCATTTTTGAAACCTCACTAATGCTATAGTAAGTTTTTTTAAGTATCATTATTTTTGTTAATATAATCTAAGATCATTTTACTTGGCTTAAATTTAAGAACGTTACGCTCACTGATCATAACTTTTTGCATAGTTTTAGGGTTACGCCCTATCCTACTTTTTTTTCTAGTGACTTTAAAAGATCCAAAATTATGAATTTTTACATACCCGCTAGTCTTTAGACCTTCAATAATAACTTCAATAATATCATTTACAAAAATTGCACAATCTTTTTTTGTTAGTCCAAAATTAGTATGAAGACTCTCTGCAATATCTTCCCTTGTAAAATTATTTTGATTATTCATCTGACTCTAAGATTTGAAATTCTCAACAATCTTTTTATTTAGATTATTTATAATAAATTCATAGCAATTATTAATAGCACAAGAAAAAGCATGTGGATTGGCATTACCGTGACTTTTAACTGAAATCCCATTAATTCCTAATAAAGTAGCACCATTATACTCATCAGGATCTATTAAATTTTTAAAATTTTTAAGATCTTTTTCTAAGATTTTCGCCGACAACTTATTGATGAATGATTTGATAAAGACATTTTTTAAATTTGAAGTAATAAAATCAGATAATCCCTCAGCAGTTTTAAGTATGATATTGCCTGTATAACCATCAGATAATATAATATCACATAAATCATGAGTTATTTTATTAGGCTCTATAAATCCAATAAAATTATCTTTTAAAAAACTATTGGAAATTAGATCATGTGCTTCTTGAAGAAACTCCAAACCTTTGTTATTTTCAGTTCCAATATTAATTAGTCCAATTTTAGGATTTCTTTTTGGATCGATAATTGAAAAATAAGCATAACCCATTAATGCAAATTGCAGTAAATTTTCAGCACTAACATACACATTAGCACCTAGATCCATCATTAAAGAAAAAGATTTACGACTTGGAATTTTAGAACAAATGGCAGGTCTGCTCACTCCATTAATCATCCCTAGTATTAGACGTGAAAGAATCATAATCGCTGCTGTGTTACCTGCAGATACGAAGCCAGATTCAGGATTTTCTTTAACAAATGTCAGACCTTGATAAATACTACTCTCTTTTCTAGACCTTAATATTGTGCTAGCATTATCATTATCAGTAACATTTTCAGTGCAATTTATGATCTCATAATTATTTATTTGTAAATTATTTTCTTTTATCGAACTGGCAACTAAAGCTTGATCACCATAAATTTTAAAAACCACATCAGAATTTTTTAAAGAGAAAATTTCAATTCCTTTTAAACATTTAAAAGGACTATTCTCACCCCCCATTGCATCAACTGCAATGGTAATTTGTCTATTTGACATGAGATAATTGTTATTGTTTAGGTGATTTCTTCTTTAAAACTTGTCTTCCATTATACATACCAGTAGATAAATCAATTTTATGAGACAAACGCGGTTCACCCGAATCTTTATCTTCAATAATATTCAATTTACCGATAGAATCATGAGATCTTCTCATGTTTCTTTTTGAAGGTGAAGTTTTTCTTTTTGGAACTGCCATAATAAAACTTCAAATATGGGATTTTAAATTTTTTGCAAGCACAAATATTTTTAATTTATGAATTATTGTTTATTTGATTAGTTATTATTTTTTATTTGCAAGAAAAGCTCAGATAATTTATCAACAAGCTCATTAGAATTATTTTTATTTACAAAATCTAGAGAATTTAAATAATTAAGTAATTCATTAGAGTTGCCATTTTCAAATACAGAGTCTAAGATTTTCAATCTAAAATAAAATTTTTTAACATATTTTTTAACATATTTACCAATAGACATATCTGAGATACCTAGATCTCTTAAAGATTTATCTAAGTCATTTACTAGGGTTTTCATTAATTCTTCATTAATTTTTTTTTTTGATTCTCTATTCTTATAATTAAAAAACTTTAAGTTATATATTAACAAAATACTTATTAATTCAAAAGATACGCTGAAATCTATCACATTAAAAAATTTTTTATTAAGAAATAATTTAGAATTAATTAGGATATCTAAATAGATCTTATCTGATTTTATTTTATATTCATTTTCTTTTTTTTTAAAATATTGTAAAATCATTTGTATGAGTTTTTTAAAAATTGTTATATTAGTTATTGTATCGCAATATATATTTGGATGTGTTGAAAAAACAACTTATTCTGGCAAAATAATCATTGATGACAATTTAGACTTAAATATATTGAATAAAAATGAGTTGATAAATAAGTTTGGTCAACCTAGTTATATAGATAATCTCTCTAATAAATATTTTTATTTTACTGAAAAGAAGAAGAAATCCAATTTTTATAATAATAAAGTTCTATATAGTTATTTATTTGTATTTCAAATTAACGATAATAATAAAATAATAAGCTCAGAGTCAATAAATTTATTAAAAGAAAAAAATCACAAATATAGAAAAATTAAAACTAACAATAATATAATTAAGAGAGGTTTATTAGAAAAAGTTTTTGGGGGAATTGGTGCAAATCCAATGCCCAATTCCCCTTAAATGTTAAATTGCTATAAATGCTAATAAAAGCAGAGCTACAATATTAGTTATTTTAATCATTGGGTTTACAGCCGGACCTGCAGTATCTTTGTAAGGATCACCAACGGTATCACCAGTAACTGCGGCTTTATGAGCCTCACTACCTTTCCCACCGTGATTACCATCCTCAATAAATTTTTTTGCATTATCCCAAGCCCCGCCACCTGCAGTCATGCTTATCGCAACAAATAGCCCTGTAATAATTACTCCTAATAAAAGAGCACCAAGGCAAGATAGAGCTGCAGCTTGACCAGCGATTAATAAGATAACTAAATAAACAACTATTGGTGATAATACAGGCAACATAGATGGTATAATCATCTCTCTAATAGCAGATTTTGTTAGTATATCTACGCACTTACCATATTCAGGTTTGCCTGTACCCTCCATAATACCAGGTATTTCTTTAAACTGTCTTCTTACTTCAATAACAACTGATCCAGCAGCTCTTCCTACAGCTGTCATACTCATTGCTCCAAATAAGAAAGGCAATAACCCTCCTAATAATAACCCAACAACAACATAAGGGTTGGACAAATCAAAAGATACATCAATACCATAAAGAGAGCTTGAAGGATCTTTTGCAAAATGCTCTAAGTCTTCTGTATATGCTGCAAAAAGAACCAAAGCCCCTAATCCTGCAGATCCAATAGCATATCCTTTTGTTACAGCTTTAGTTGTATTTCCTACCGAATCTAAAGCGTCAGTAGTTTTTCTAACATTGTCATTAAGTTCTGCCATTTCAGCAATTCCACCAGCGTTATCTGTTACTGGCCCATATGCATCTAAGGCAACAACCATACCCGCTAATGCTAGCATTGTAGTTACTGCTATTGCAATTCCAAATAAACCAGCAAGAGAATGAGTAATTATAATGCCTGCAACAATGATTATAGCTGGCAAAGCTGTAGCTTCTAAACTTATAGCAAGACCTTGAATAACATTTGTTCCATGTCCAGTTGTAGATGCCTGGGCAATACTTTGGACTGGTCTGTAATTTGTGCCTGTGTAATATTCAGTAACCCAAATAATTAAACCGGTAATAACCAAACCAAGTAAACCGCAATAAAATAATGACATCCCTGTGAAAGACTTTTCATCAACTGTAAAAACTGTATCTAAACTTATCACATGATCTGTTATAAAATATAATAGAACAGCTGATAAAATAGCTGAGACTGCAAATCCTTTATATAAAGCAGCCATTATGTTTTCACTCTTACCAAGCTTAACAAAGTAGGTACCAATAATACTAGCTAAAGTACAAACACCAGCAATTGCAAGCGGGTACATCATCATTGAAGACATATCTGCGAAAAATATTGATGATAAAACCATTGTAGCAACAACTGTTACAACGTATGTTTCAAATAAATCCGCAGCCATACCTGCGCAGTCTCCAACATTGTCTCCAACATTATCAGCAATTACGGCTGGATTTCTTGGGTCATCTTCAGGAATACCTGCTTCGACCTTACCTACTAAATCAGCTCCAACATCGGCACCTTTAGTAAATATTCCACCACCCAATCTTGCAAAAATTGAAATTAAAGAGGCACCAAATCCCAAGGAAACTAAAGGGGCGACAATTTCTCTACCTGGAAATTGACCAGAATTATCTAATACAAAATAATAAAGCGCAATTGAAAGTAATGCAAAACCAGCAACTAACATTCCAGTTACAGCTCCAGCTTTAAATGAAACTGACAAACCTTCAGCTAAGCTAGAACTTGCCGCTTGGGTAGTTCTTACATTTGATCTGACTGAAATATTCATTCCCACATATCCAGCCGCACCAGAAAACACAGCTCCAATTAAGAAACCTATACCTGATGATAAACCAAACACTATCCAAATAAGGGCAAAAATTACGATCCCTACTATTCCAATAGTCATATATTGTCTGTTTAAATATGCTCTTGCACCTTCTTGAATGGCATTAGCAATTTCAACCATTTTTTCGTTACCAGTGCTTAAAGATAGAATTTGTCTAGATGTAATTAAGCCGTACAAAACAGCGGCCAAACCACATAATAAAATAAAGATTTGCATAGTTGTCATTGTGGGTGTTCTCCTTGAAATTTTTGGGTCATATGTCAGAATATATAGAATAAATCAACATTTTAGCTAAAATGATCATAACTGCTTAGGTTTTTAATTACGTTCATAGAATCATCATATATTCCTTTACCTTTAATTATTGCCCCAATATTTGTTAATTTAATATTATTTTTTTTTCCTAAATTATTAATTTGATTTCTAAATTTTTTATTTGCAGTGAATACAAGCTGGTAATCATCACCCCAAGAAAGAATATCTTCAATAGAAATTTTAGATTTATTTGTTGAAATAATATTTCTTAAATTCTTTGAAATTAAAAAATCTTTTTTATTTAATTTAGCAGCAACTTTATTATTAAGAATTTTATTTAAATCTCCATAGAAGCCATCTGAAATGTCAGTTGCCGCACTAATAAACATAGATGCACAGGAACCAAACATACAAGGATTAGGGTACAAATAACTATTTTTATAATATTCTGCATCTTTATTACTTAATTTAATTTTTGAGTTCGTAAGAATTTTATAACCTAAGTATGAGTTACCTAAGTTACCTGTAATCCAAATATCGTTACCTATTGAACATTTATTTTGAGATAAGATGTCTTTCAATTTTGCTTTTCCAAAAAAATTAGCAGAAAGAGTCAGTTCATAAGACTTGGAAATATCCCCACCGAGAAGATAAAAATTATACTGTTTTTGTAATTTAAATAATCTGTTAGTAAATCTATTAAGCCAATTTATATTAATTTTCGCATTAAGAGATAAATTTAATGTGTATGCAACAGGCGCAGATCCCATAGCTGATAAATCAGATAAATTAACACATACCAATTTATGAGCTACAGATTCAGGGGGGTCATTATAAAAAAAATCAATATTTTCAGTTATACTATCAGTTGTAACAATAGTTTTGTAATTTTTAGCAAGACTTAAATAAGCAGCATCATTTTCAAAATTAAATGTTCCTTTTTTATTAAAGCTTAATTTTTTAAGCAGTGAATTGATTATTATTTTTTCTGATAATTGATCAGATAATTTTATTTTCATTTATATATTTGTCGGTAATTGCATTAATCATTCCGAGTTCTTTTTTAGATATTAGCGATTTAGAAATATTAAAATAGTCATTAATTAAAATTTTTATTTTTTCTTTTTTTGAAATTTCAATTTCTGAAAAAATTGCTAAGATTATTGATTTATTTATAAAGCTCCAATTTTTATATTTTCTATCAAACTTAACAAATGGATCTATTAAATCAGCTATATTGTTTTTTTTTATAAATTCAAAGTAACTAAATGATAGTTTGGTAAGAAAATTCTTATTAAAATCAACAATAATTTCTTGATCTTTTTCAATTGAAGGAATTGATAATTTATAAAAATAGTTTTGAAAATGCTCAGTCTCATCAATTATTTCACCTTTTGAAAAAAAAGTAGAAAATATAAATTGAATATAAGCCAAACGAGTTTTAGTTTTTATTAAATTTTGCATTTATATTATAAAAGTTTAATGCAAGCATAAGCTGCTTCTTTACCTTTATTTTTCTTTTTTATATCACTTCTTATCTTTGCTTGTTTAATATTTTCACAAGTCAAAATTCCAAACCCAATAGGCTTTAGATGCTCATTAGATATATCTATGATTTTTCGTGCACATTCATTGGCAATCAATTCAAAATGGTAAGTTTCTCCACGAATAACACAACCTAGAGCAATAAATCCTTTATATTTTTTTATATTTTTAGATATTAAAAAAGGAATTTCAAAACAACCAGGTGCGAATAAAATATCATATTTAATATTATTTAACTTTAATTCATTAACCGATCCTTTTAGTAAATTCTTTCCAATTTCCTCATAGTAATCAGATATAACAATTAAAATTTTTTTTTTCATATTGTATGTTGTTCAGTTATTTCAATATCAAACCCATCCAAGGCTATAATTTTTTTATTTGAATTTGAAAGTAATATTATCTTTTTAATTCCAATATTTTTTAAAATTTGAGCACCTACACCGTATTCACGAAGTTCAAGTTTGTTATCTTGTTTATGACGCTGATCAAAAGCTTTAAGAATATTTGGTGCAATATCATTATTAATAAGAACTATTGCGCCAGATCCATGTTTTTCTATAACATCAAAAGAGTGATTAATCTCATCACCAAAAATATTTTTTTCAGCAAATATATCTTTTTCAATATTAAGTTTATGCATTCTTACAGGATATGACTTATTTGGAAATTTAATATTTTTTACTAAAGCATAATGTTTTTCTTTAGAGATTGAATTTTCAAATATTTTTAAAATAAAATCATTACCTTTGTCACTTTCAAAAGGACGCTCTGACACTTGATTAATAATCTTATTATATTTTAACCTATATTTTATTAAATCAGACACTGTGCCGACTTTTAAATCATATTTTTTTGCAAAATCTAATATTTCAGGCAATCTAGCCATACTACCATCTTCGCTCATAATTTCACATATTACTCCAGATGGATTTAAACCTGCTAATTTTGAAATATCAACTGCCGCCTCTGTATGTCCAGCTCTTACTAATACACCGCCATCCCATGACATTAATGGAAATACATGACCAGGAGAAACTAAATCATTTTTATTTCGATTATGATTAATTGCTACTGATATTGTATGTGATCGATCTGCTGCAGATATACCGGTTGTAACACCTTCTTTAGCTTCAATAGAAATTGTAAATGCCGTTAAGTCATTTTTTTGATTATTTGGATTCATTAAAGGCAAGTTTAATTCTTCAATCCTTTCTTTTGTCATAGATAGACAAATAAGGCCTCTTCCATATTTAGCCATAAAATTTATGGCATCTGGCGTTGCCATTTGTGCCGGTATAATCAAATCACCTTCATTTTCTCTATCAGGATCATCAACCAAAATATACATTTTACCATTTCTAGCTTCTTCAATAATTTCCTCGATAGGTGAAATTTTTGCGTTCTTTGTTTTGTAATTCATTACAATTTATCCTTCATAGAAAATCTAGCCAAATAATCAAACTCTATATTTACTAAATCTTGCTCCTTTAAGTATTTAAGGTTTGTGTTGTCAAAAGTGTGAGGAATAACTGAAATAGAAAAATAATTATTATCTTCTTTTGCTACAGTAAGAGATATACCGTTTATTGCAATTGAACCTTTTTCAACAATAAAATTTTTATCTTTATTTTTAAAATTTAGAAAATAAAATTCCCAACTATTCTTCAACTTTATTATTTTATTAATTTGAGTAGTACAATCGACATGGCCATAAACAAAATGTCCTGATATTTCATCGCCAATCTTTAGTGATTTTTCAATATTAATTCTAACAAATTCTTTAAAGTGCTTATTAGAAAAATTTGTCCTCTTCTGAGTTTCTTCACCCACATTAACCTTAAATATATATTCGTCATCTTTAGAATTTATTTCAGTTGCCGTGAGACAAACGCCATTACAACAAATAGAAGAGCCGATATTACAATCACTTAAATCAAGAGATGTAGAAATCTCTAATTCTCCATTAGTAAAACTAATTACACGACCTAAATTTTCTATTATTCCTGTAAACATTTAATTCACTTTATATTTTGAATATACATTATCTTCAAAATTTAATGTTTCTATTAATTTTTTCTTGATATTTTTCAATGAATTTCCATCAATTACTGGAATTCCTTTTTCACCGATAATAATTGGAGCTCTAAATAAATGAATTTCATCTACTAATTTACTTTTAATTAAATCTGCAAATAAAATACCTCCTGCTTCAACAAATAAATCTGATATTTTTAGTTTATACAAATGGGTAAATATTTTTTTTAAATTTAATTTATTATTTTCACTTTTCATTTCTATAATCTCGCAACCTAACTGTTTCAACTTTTTTGATTTAGTATTTTTTTTAGATGTAAAAATAATTACTCTTCTTTCATGTAAATTTTTTAATAATTTTGTATTAAGAGGAATATTTAAATTTTTATCTATCACAACAACATTAATGTGTTTTATTATTTTGTTTTTTTTTCTTACTGTAAATCTAGGATTATCTTTTAGAATTGTTTTAGATGTAGTTAGTATAGCTTGAGTTTTAAAACGTAAATCATGAACATACTCTCTACTTTTTGAATTACTTATCCATTTGCTTTTATAATTGCCCCAAGCAATTTTGTCGTCATAAGAAATTGCCATTTTTACTTTAGTAAAAGGTTTTTTCTTAATGAGACTTTTAAAAAAAAAATTATTAGTGCTTAAAGTTTTATCTTTTTGAATTCCTACAATAACTTTTATTTTATTTCTTTTAAGCTTGCTAATACTTTTATTTTTTGTTCGAGGATCCTGATCAATGCATGAAACATAAACTTCTTTAATACCTGATCTTAATATTTGATCTGTGCATGAACCATTTTGGGAGCTATGAAAACATGGTTCAAGAGTTACATACATAGTTGCTCCTTTAGATTTTTTACCTGCTTTTTTTAAAGCAATTTCTTCTGCGTGAGGTCTGCCAGTACTGCTTGTAACTCCCCTTGAAATAATTTTATTATTTTTTGATATGATGCATCCAACACTTGGGTTTGGAAATGTTTTACCTAAATTTTTTAGAGCAATATCATGAGCTAAATTTATAAACTTTAGATGATAAGACATCATTTTAAATTTATTTGTCTTCTAAATTACCTAAAAAATCTTCAAAATCCTTAACTTCTCTAAAATTTTTATAAACTGAAGCAAATCTTACATATGCTACTTGATCTAGGTTAGCTAAAGCTTCCATAATATATTGACCAATAAGAACAGTTTTGATTTCTCCTTCCCCAGAGTTTTCAAGCTTCCTAACAATTGCATTAACAATTTTTTCAATTTTTTCAGTTTCAATATCTCTTTTTCTTAGTGCTAATGATAACGATCTATACATTTTATCTCTATCAAAAGTTTCTTTCTGACCATCTGTTTTTACGACGATTAAATCTCTTAATTGTATTCTTTCAAAAGTTGTAAATCTAGATCCACAAGTTTCACAAATACGCCTTCTTCTAATTGCCGTATTGTCCTCAGTTGGTCTTGAGTCTTTAACTTGAGAGTCTTCATTACTACAAAAAGGACACCTCATTAGAATGCCTCAGTATAAATCGGATATTTTTTACACATGTTAATTACTTTGTCTTTCATAGAAGAAATAAATTGTTTTTGATTATCTTCGTTTTGATTAACATTATCAAGTACTTCTGATATCATATCACCAATTTCATTAAAATCACTTTCACTAAAACCTCTAGAGGTAGCTGCAGCAGTTCCAAACCTCAAACCACTTGTTATTTTGGGAGGATTAGGATCATATGGAATTGCATTTTTATTACAAGCAATTCCAACATCTTCTAATATTTTTTCTGCTTTATCCCCTGTTACATTTTTTGGAGTTAGATCCAGCCAGACTATATGTGAGTCAGTCCCACCAGTAACAATCTTAAATCCGTTGCTAACTAAAGATGATGATAATACTTTAGCATTTGAGATAACTTTCTTTATGTAATCTTCAAATTCTGGCTTTAAAGCTTCTCCAAAAGCAACAGCCTTACCAGCCATTACATGCATTAGAGGCCCGCCTTGCAATCCAGGGAAAACAGCACTGTTAATTTTTTTAATAAGAGATTCATCATTAGTTAAAATCATTGCACTTCTTGCACCTCTTAACGTTTTGTGTGTTGTAGAAGTAACAATGTGAGCATGCTCTATTGGGCTTGGGTATTGTTTACCAGCAATTAGTCCTGAATAATGAGCCATATCTACTAAAAAATATGCACCAACTTTATCAGCGATGTCTCTAAATTTTTTCCAATCTATTACCCTGGGATAAGCAGAGGCTCCTGCGATAATTAATTTTGGCTTATGCTTTAAGGCTAGAGATTCTACTTCTTCATAATCAATTAAATCTTTATCATTTCCATCTTTTTTAACCCCGTACTGAATTGGGTTAAACCATTTACCAGAAAGGTTTGGTTTAGCTCCATGCGTTAAATGACCTCCTGAAGCCAGAGACATTCCAAGGATTGTATCGTGAGGCTGCAAAAGAGCTAAAAAAACAGCCTGATTAGCTTGTGCTCCACTATGCGGCTGGAGGTTGGCATATTTACAATTATATAATTCTTTAACCCTCTCTAAAGCTATGTTTTCAGCCTCATCAACAAACTCACACCCTCCATAATACCTTTTTCCAGGATAACCCTCAGCGTACTTATTTGTCATTACTGAACCTTGTGCATTTAAAACAGCTTTAGAAGCAATGTTTTCAGAAGCAATTAGTTCTATTTGATTTTGTTGTCTTTCCAGTTCTTTTTTTAAAGTTTCGTATACTTCTGGATCAGCGTCTTTAATATTATCGTTAAAAAATTTTAAACTCATATTTTTTCTACTCTTTGCTTATGTCTTCCTGATTCAAATTGTGTTTCAATAAAAGCTTTTACACAGTTTATTGCTTCTTCAGAATCCATAAATCTTCCAGGTATTACTAATACATTAGCATCGTTATGCTGTCTAATTAATCTTGCTACTTCAACACTGTTAACTAATCCAGCTCTAATACCTTTAGATCTATTAGCTGCTATGCTCATTCCTACTCCTGTTCCACAAATTAAAATACCTAAACTTTCATCATTATTTAATACTTCGTTAGTTAACTTGTGTGCAAAATCAGGATAGTCAACACTATCAATAGAATTAGTACCTAAATCAATAAAACAAGTAAAATGATCATTTAGTTTAGTTTTCATTTTATACCCGGCGTGATCAGAAGCTATAAAGATTTTCTTATTCATATTTTATTAATTATTATTCCCTTATAACAAAATAGTGTTATTGCATATCATTCAATGAAACAAAATAACTGGTTTGATCCTTTTTTTATATTAGAAAATTTAACAACAGAGGAAAAACTAATCCAAAAAAATGTTAGAGATTTTTCAAATAATGTTCTTAGGCCAATTGTAGTTAATGATAATAGAAATCATAATTTTGATAGAGTTTTATATAGAGAATTTGGCAGACTAGGACTTCTTGGATCAACTGTTAAAAATCATGGTGGTGCTGGAGCATCAAGTGCAGCTTATGGCTTAATAGCCTACGAAATAGAAAAAATTGACAGCAGTTATCGTTCATCAATCTCTGTACAATCCTCTTTAGTAATTCACCCTATAAATTCTTTTGGAAGTGAATCTCAAAAAAACAAATACCTTCCCGACCTAATTTCAGGAAACAAAATTGGATGTTTTGGTCTGACTGAAAGTGAGGCAGGTTCAGATCCATCATCAATGAAGACCACATATAAAAAAAATCAAAATGGTTATATTTTAAATGGTAGTAAAAACTGGATTACTAATGCTCCAATAGCAGATGTATTTATTGTTTGGGCACTAAATGAAAAATTAGAGACTGATTCTATTAAAGGATTTATTTTGGATAAAGGCACAAAAGGTCTTTCAACTAGCGCCATAGAAAATAAAACAAGTCTAAAAATAAGTCCCACAGGTCAGATAATTATAAATGAAGCTAACATTGATAAATCTAATTGTCTTGAAAATACTAAAGGATGGAGCTCTGTATTTAGCTGTTTAAATAAAGCGCGTTTTGGCATTAGCTGGGGGGTATTAGGTGCAGCATCAGAATGTTGGTTAATAGCAAAAGATTATGTTGAAAATAGAATAATGTTTAAAAAACCTCTAGCGGCGAACCAACTTATTCAAAAAAAACTAGCTGATATGCAAACTGAAATTAATCTAGGATTAGCTGCAGCCAACTTAACAGCAAAAGCAATGGATGAAAATCAAGACATAATCAATGCATTATCTATAATTAAAAGAAATAATTGTAAAAAGTCTTTAAGGATTGTGAGAGATTGTAGAGATATGCTCGGGGCAAATGGACTTATTGAAGATTATCATATTATGCGCCATCTTGTTAATTTAGAAACAGTCAAAACTTATGAAGGTGCGGAAAATATTCACTCATTAATTTTAGGAAAAAATCAAACAGGCCTATCCAGTTTTTAAAAAAAACATAGTAAGCTAAATTTTATAAAAATTTATTTAATAATATCAATTATTTAACTATTAAATTTAAGATTTTTATTAAATCCTTTTGGAATTTTTTTACCTACCTGAGCTCTTTTTCCTTTCCAAGATTGAACATCTTTTAAGGTTTTAGTTTTTGCAGTTTTTCTCCATGATAAACCTTGATTTAAATCAAACAAAGAACTGTCTACTATGTAGTCTTTATCTTTTATCTTCATTAATTGAACCCCAGCCCCCTTATTAAGGATAGGTAAAGAGGAGGTATTAAAAATAAGTAATTTTTCATTTTTTGATACTAAGGCCAAATACTTATTTTCTAGGGAATGAACATTTAATAATACATCATTATTCTTAAGGTTGATTATATTTTTTCCTTTTTTTTGATTTGTTAGCATATTTTCAGAAATAGAGATAAACCCTTTTCCAAACTTAGAAATGAGAATTAATTTCTTTTGTTTATTTGCGTTAAATACACCTATAAGTTTTTCATCAACTCCAACATTAATTAATTCAATATATGATTTTGGTGAAGCTTTACCACCAGGCAATACATTTGGATCCAAGGTTAGAACTTTGCCAGATGATAAAAACATAAGAAGTTTGTGATTAGATGAAATAAGTATAACATTTTTAATAGAACTGTATTTATCTTGATTATCTTCTGAATAATCTTTCACTTTTTTTAATTGATTATCTTTAGTGACTAAAACATAAAATTGTTCAATTTCAGTAAACTCTTCAAGGTCAATATTCAACTCATAATCATCTGAAAGATTAATTTTGCTTTTTCGCAATTTAATTTTTTCACTCAATCCATTATTTATATCTTTTATTTCTTTGATTAAAAATTTACATAAATAATCATCATTGTTTATTAGTTTTTTTAAATCAATATTAATTTCTTTTAATTTTTTAATTTCTTTATTCAGGTTTTCTTCATCTAATTTTTTTAAAGAACCAAGACGCATATTTAAAATAGCATCAGCTTGGACCTCAGTTAATTTAAAAAACTTAATTATTTCCTTTTTGGGGTCATCCTTTGTTCTGATAATTTTTATGATTTTATCTAGATTAGCAAAAACAATTAGATATCCTTTTAATATTTCTAAACGGTGGTTGTTTTTATTAATATTAAATTTTGATTTACGTTTAATAGTAATTTTTCTAAAATCTATAAATTGACTTAATATAGACTTTAACCCTAGCTGTTTTGGTATTCGTCCTTTTTCTAAAACATTAAAGTTACAGGAGTATTTAATTGATAGGTCACTTAGTTTAAAACATAAATCTACTAGCTTATTTATGTTTATATTTCTATTTTTTGGCTTAAGCACAATTCTGATATTTTCATCAGACTCATCTCTTACATCATCAAGAGGTATTTTTTTTAGATTAATTAAGTTAGCTACCTGCTCTATAATTTTTACTTTATTTACTTGAAAAGGAATTTCAGTAATAACTACTTCATACATTCCATTTTTAATTTTTTCCTCATGCCATTTTGAATTAATTAAAAAAGAACCAAAACCTTTTTTGTAAATACTTTTCTTTTCATAAGAGCTGAGAATAATTTCACCACCTGTAGGTAAATCTGGCCCTTTAATAAATTTTAGTAGTTCAGAGTCTGAAGAATTAGGCTTCTTAATAAGCTGAACAAGGCAATCATTTAATTCCATTAAATTATGCGGGGGTATATTCGTTGCCATTCCAACAGCTATTCCTGTTGCTCCGTTTAATAATATATTAGGCAATTTAGAAGGAAGGACATCTGGTTCTAAATTTTGACCATCATAATTTTCACTAAAAGTTGTTGAGTCTTCTTCTATTCCATCAAAAAATAATTCAGTTATTTCTTCAAGTTTAGCTTCAGTGTATCTCATCGCTGCCGCATTATCTCCATCAATATTGCCAAAATTTCCTTGACCTTCAATCAATGTAACTCTTGATGAAAAATCTTGCGCCATTCTGACTAAACTTTGATAAATTGCCTGATCACCATGAGGATGAAACTTACCCATAACATCACCAACTATCCTTGCAGATTTTTTAAAAGGAGTATTATTAAAAAGTTTTAATAAATACATAGAATAAATAATCCTTCTATGAACAGGCTTTAATCCATCTCTTACATCTGGGAGAGATCTAGATATTATAGTGGATACAGCATAGGATAAATATCTACTTTTAAGAATTGAATCTATATTATCTTTAATTATGTTTTTCATTTTTAATAAGAAAATTTAAGATTATTTTTTTAAATTTAAAATAATTAGTTGGTATATTAAGATTCATATTATTTAAATGATGATTTTGTAAAATTATCTCAAATACTTTAAAAAAAGAATTAGCATTTTCTAAATTAATATCATTCTTGCTATTTAGCAGTAGGTGGGGAAATTTTATAGATCTTGCATTACATAAGTCACTGAATTGAAGACTGTCTAAGTTGAGGTAGTTTTTTGAAGTGTTTTGTTGGTAATCAATATCATAGCCTATTATTTTTAGAAGGTTTAGGAGGAAAATAAAATAATTAATAATCCATTTTTTTTCGTATGCTAATTTTTCAATTATATTTTCAGAAAGATTAAATAAACCTGAAACTTTTTGACCTTCTATAATTGATATATTTAACAAAGATACTAATGCTAATAATCCATGCAACTTATATTTATCATTAAATATATTATGATAAAAAGGTTTTGATAATTCAGCAGATATACTGTTTGGAAAATTTTTATTTTTGTTTTTGATAACAGTGTTTAAAAAATAACCTATTTGAAAAATATTTTTCTTTTTTTTTGTTGAGCCACCAAAACTAATCCCAGTAATTATTTCATCTTTTTCAGTAAGTATTTTCAAATATAGATTATTCTCTGAAGAAATTTTACTAAATAGTAATATCCCTCTTTCTTTGAACTCTATCATGCATTTAATATCTCAATATATAAATGTATTTTTGAATCTAAAATTTGACTCATTTTTTTTTGTGAGTCTTCTCTTATTTTTTTTATCATTTCTCCCTTTTTTCCAAGTATAATTTTTTTATAACGTTTCTGATTAATAATAATTTTTTGTTTAATTTTAATATCATTATTTTTTAAAATTTTAAAATTTGATGTTTCAATATTTACGTTATATGGAATTTCTTTATGTAAATACGTTAACATTGTTTCCCTTAGTAATTCACCAACAATAAAGATATCATCTTTATTAGTTATTTCATCATCATTAAATATCCATTTAGATTCGTATGAATATTTCTCAATGTAATCTAATAAATCTTTAATTCCAATATTTTGAATTGCTGATATTGTAAAAAAAGAATCAATTTGAAAGTTTTTGCTTAAATTACTTATTAATGGAAGAAGTTTTTTATTTGAAATAAGATCAATTTTATTAAAAATAATAATAATCTTTTTTTTTACCTCCTGCAGTTTATCAATTTGCTCAAATAAAAATTTAATATTAGCAGTTTTTGAGTCAATCAAATAAAGAATTATATCTGAATCATCAATGCCACTCCATAGATTTGTTTTTAAATTTCGAGAATGTTTATTTAATGATTTTAAAAAATTAGAACCAGGCGTATCATGAAAAATTAATTGAGATTTTTTAATATTTTTTACACCCATAATAGTTACTTGAGTTGTGTTAATTTTTTTGTTTTGAATTGAAATTTTTTCACCCACAATTCTATTTATTAATGTTGATTTTCCAGCATTAGTTCTTCCAACAAGAGCAATTTTTAAAATTTTACTTGTCATTTAATAATTTTAAAGCAGTTTTTGCTGCATTTTTTTCAGCTTCTCTAATTGATGAGCCGCTCGCTTTGACTTTTCTTAAACTTAAAACTTTGAGAGACACAGTAAATACAGGTGAGTGAGAAGGTCCTTCTTTTTTTACCAAATTGTATTCAGGTAATTTTTTTGATTTTTGTTGAGATAATTCTTGTAACTTAGTTTTAAAATCTTGCATATTTTTTTCATTAATATCAAAATAAGGACCCCAAAACTTATTAATGAATTTTTTTGCATTGGTAAAGCCACCATCAAGATAAATTGCACCTATTAAAGATTCAATAGAATCTGCTAAAATTGACACATTCATTTTTTCATTTTTTTTATAACTATATTTTAAAATATCATTAATTTTTAAATCAATAGAAATTTTATGTAAAAAATTTTTTTGAACTAAATAGGAAAGTTTTTTTGATAAATCACCTTCATTATTTTCTAAGAATTTTCCAAAAATAATTGAAGAAATAGCTAACCCTAAAACTCTATCTCCTAAAAATTCAAGTCTTTCAAAATCATTTACAACTTTAATTTTATTTTTTTTTATATCAATAAAAGAGCTGGGGTGTACTAATGAGTTAATTATAAGTTTTTTATTTTTAAAAATATATCCAATATTTTTTTCAAATTTATTTATTTCTTTATCAGATATCATTTTATGGTACTAAATATTCTGCTTCCCCTTATTGCATTTGGCCATTTCCATATTTCTAAAAAACGAGAATTTTCTAGAGAAAAAAATATAAATCTAGCTTTACCCACTAAATTATTAATTGGTATAAAGCCTACTGTTTTAAATCTACTGTCCTGAGAATTATCTCTATTGTCCCCCATTACAAAAAAGTAACCTTCAGGAACATTAAATAATTCAGTATTATCTGCAATTCCATTATCCATTATATCCAAAACATCAAAAGTTAAATTATCAAAGTACTCTTTGTATTTTCTAGCTCTCTTAGTAGGCGAATTTTTATCTCTATCAATGAAGTCTTTCATTTTTTTTCTAACAACATTATTATTATTTAGATAAATTTCTCCATTAATTATTTTTATTTTATCTCCTGGTAAGCCAATTACTCTTTTAATATAATCAGTCCTATTATCTTGAGGAGTTTTAAAAACTACTACATCTCCCCTATTTGGCATTTTTGAAAATATTTTATTTGGTATTAGGGGTATTGAAAATGGCAAAGAATGCTTAGAGTATCCATAAGACCATTTAGAAACAAAAATAAAATCTCCAACAAGGAGATTTGGCTTCATGGACCCGGATGGAATATTGAATGGCTCAGCAATAAATGAGCGGATAAGTAAAGCTACAAAAACTGCTATACCAATTGATTTTAAATTATTAAAAAAACTATCTTTTTTCTTTTCCATATATAATTACATTTGCAATTGCGTATTTTTTTTCATCACTTAATGAAACTTCTATTGAATAATCATCACTTATAACTATTTTTTTTAGATATTTGAGAGCATTGTTATGAAGTTTAATCTTTGGTTTACCAAATTTATCATTTTGAACCTCTATATCTTTCCAGAATACACCTCTTGCTAAACCAGTGCCCAGTGCCTTAGCACATGCTTCTTTGGCTGCATATCTTTTTGCATAAGACTCAACTGCATTAAAGCGTTTTTCAGATTTAATAATCTCACCTCGGTGAAAACATCTTTTCTTAAATCTAGATTTATATTTATCTATTGTTTTCTTAATTCTTCTGATATCAATTATATCAATACCATTACTAATAATCATATTTTAACCTTTAATTCTTTCTAGAGAAGAAACTTCTGAAACTAACCTTAGTGCTGCAATAATATTCTTAAGATGATTAGCATCCCTTACCTCAATGTCTATTATAATTTCAAAAAAATCATTTTTTCTGATTGTAAAGTTAATATTTGATATATTACCATTATTTTTCGCAATTACTGTAGTTACCTTGCCCAAACTTCCTGGTTGATTTTTTAAAACGACTAAAACTCGGGAATTAGATAAATTTGAAATTTGTGATGGGCTGTCCCATGAAATATTTAACCATCTTTCAGGGTGATCAGAGTATGAAGATAAAGTATCGCAATCAATAGTATGGACAGCAACACCTATTCCTGCAGTAACTATTCCAACAATCGTGTCTCCTTTTAAAGGCGAGCAACAACCAGCCAAATGGTAGGACATACCCGCAGTTAACCCCTTAAGTCTTATTGGATTCTTGGTTTCTAATTGAAATTTTGCTCTATTTTTATAATTAAATTCTGGATAAACTTTTTTTAATACTGCAAAAGCTGTAAGTCTGCCTTCTCCAATCATTTCATATAAATAATCATCATCATTAATATTATATTCTTTTTTAATTTTACTTAATGTAGATGAGTTTACTTCATAATTTTCTTTCATAAAAAAAGAATTTAAAATCTCTTTCCCAAATAATATATACTCATCTCTTTTTTTAGATCGAAAAAATTTTCTAATTTGAGATTTTACCTTACTTGTTGCTGCAAATCTTTCCCACATAGGAGATGGTTGAGACTCTTCTGATGTAATAATTTCAATTTGGTCACCATTTTTCAGAATCGTTTTCAATGGTTGGAGTTTTTCATTAATTTTGGCACCAACACACTTATCACCAATTTGAGAATGTATAGAATAAGCAAAATCAATTGGTGTTGAATTAATAGGCAATTCTAATAAATCACCCTTAGGAGTAAAAACATATATTTCATCATTAAAAACATTAATTTTTGAATTTTCAATTAACTCATCTTGATTTAATGAACTATTCATTAGATCAATTAAATCATGCATCCATTTATATTCTTTTGTATCCTTTTCTTTAATACTTTTAGGATCTTTATACTTCCAATGAGCCGCAACACCAAAGTCTGCAATTTGATTCATTGCATTTGATCTAAATTGAATTTCAATTTTTTTATTTTTTGGCCCCATGACTGTAGTGTGTAAAGCTCGATAGCCATTAGATTTTGGAGAAGATATAAAATCTTTAAATCTTCCAGGAATATATTGATAATTTCGATGGATAATACCTAAGCATTTATAGCATTCCCTTGTCGACTTTGTTAATATACGAAATGCCATGATATCTGAGAGTTGCTCAAAAGAAATATTTTTATTTTTTATCTTATTCCAAATTGAATAAGCTGATTTAATACGACCATCAATATTGCAATTTATGTCTTCATTAACTAAATTTTTTTTTAGCTCGTATCTTATTTCATCAATTATATTCTCATCATTAGAGTTAAGATAATTTAATCTATCAATAACTGATTTTCTAGCTTCTGGATTAATGGATTTAAAAGCTAAGTCTTCTAATTCATCTTGCCATTCTTTCATGCCCAATCTTTGGGCAAGAGGAGAAAAAATTTCTAAAGTTTCCATAGAAATATAAATTCTCTTACTCTCATCTTTTATAAATTTAATGGTTCTCATATTATGCAATCTATCTGCTAATTTAATTAATATTACTCTGAGATCTTTTGATGAAGCCAAGATTAATTTTCGATAGTTTTCTCCAAATTTTTGTTTGTTCATTTTTAGAGAAAATTTACTTATCTTTGTTAGACCCTGGACTAACTCTGAAATCTGAATTCCAAATGTTTCTGTTATTTCATTAATTGATATTACAGTATCTTCTATTGTGTCATGTAATAATCCTGCAGCTATAGCTGATGCGTCAAGATTTATAGAGGTTAAAATTTTGGCAACTTCAATTGGATGTATTATATATGGATCTCCAGATTTTCTAATTTGATCTTTGTGAGCTATTTCACTAAAATTAATTGCTTTAATAATTATTTTTTTTTCTTCATCTTTTAAGTATGAAGTCAAAGACTCTAGTTCTTTAATCTTATCTTTAATCATTATGGGATGTTTATAGTAACTTCTTTAACTAATTTAGAGAAAATTATATAGGTTGAGATTAAATATTAGTTATATTATTAATTTTTAAGACTATTATCGTCTGAGATATCAGTATATTCATCATTTTTAGGAGTCAAATTACTGTCATCTTCATCTGCACTCGATTTTTCTTGATTTGGAATCCGCGCCTCATCATTGCCTTCACTTAACTTCACTTCATCCGCAACTATTTCTTCTTTAGTTTCAGTTGCTGAAACTTCATAATCTAATGAAAGTTCCTCTTCATCTAGAGGTGTAACAGTTTGGTATTCTTGAATAAGTTTATCTTTTAATAACTCAACTGAAACAGACTCATCGGCTATTTCCCTAAGAGCAATTACTGTTGATTTGTCATTATTTTTTTCAACTGTAGGATTTTCTCCTGAATAAAGTTTTCTTGCTCTATTTGAAGCAACTAAAACTAGTTCAAATCTACTTTCAAATTTATCTATACAATCTTCAACTGTTATTCTAGCCATATTTGATGCCTTATACTTATCTAATGTTGAGAAGTAAATAAAAAAAACTAGCTATTTTTTAATAGCCTTTGTTTAGCTTTATTCCAATCCTTTATTTTTTGAGTCTCCCTCTTATCAAACTTTTTCTTACCCTTACCTAAACCTATATTTAACTTAACCAAACCCTTGTCATTAAAATAAATAATAATTGGGACAACTGAAAAACCTTCTTTTCTTACTGAGCCCAATGCTTTGTTTAATTCTTTTTTATTAAGTAATAATTTTCTCTTTCTGGTAGGATTATGATCTTTTTCATTTGAGGATTCATATTTTTTTATATGACAATTACAAAGCCACAGCTCTCCATCATTATTTTCAATATATGACTCTTTAATAGAAGATGAATTATTTCTTAGTGATTTAACTTCAGGTCCTGTAAGAACAATGCCTGCGTCGAGCTTTAAAGAAATTTCATAATCAAAAGTTGCCTTTTTGTTAGTGGCAATAATTTTCATTTTAAATTAATGAAAGATTTTTTAAACTATCAAAAACAGATTTTTTTGTATTTTCATCAATTTCAACCAGAGGTAATCTTGTTTCACTTCTACAAAGACCTAATAAAGAAGCGGCATATTTTGCCGGTCCAGGACTTGACTCTAAAAACAGAGATTGATGAAGCTTGGCTAATTTTAGGTTTAAATCTTGCGCTTTATCAATATTTTTTTCACGCCACGCTTGATGCAAATCTGAACACAATCTTGGAGCAACATTAGCAGTAACAGAAATACACCCATGACCACCCTGAGCAAGAAAAGCCAGTGCTGTTCCATCTTCACCAGATAAAAAGCAAAAATCGTTATTAATATTTGCCATTGTCAATAATGGTCTAAATAAATCGTTTGTTGCATCTTTAACGCCAATTATATTATCAATTTTTGATAATTTAACCATGGTATCAATCGACATATCAATAACTGATCTACCTGGTATATTGTAAATTATAATTGGAATTTTAACTGAATTAGCAATTGTTTCAAAATGAGCATATAATCCACTTTGTGTTGGTTTATTATAATAAGGAGTAACAACTAGTGCTGCATCAGCACCACTATTTTCAGCATGTTTTGTAAAATCAATTGCTTCAGCTGTATTGTTAGATCCAGTACCAGCAATTACTGGAACTTGCTTATCTACAATTCTTATTGTCTCTTCTATTATTTTTTTATGTTCTAGATGTGATAATGTGGGAGACTCACCAGTAGTGCCACAAGGTACTAGGCCATTTGAACCGTTTATAATAAGATGACTTATGATTTTTTCTAGAGAAATGTAATCAACTTCGTAATCTTTAAATGGAGTAATTACCGCAGGTATACTTCCAAAAAACATATTAAATGATGGCGGAGAGAGAGGGATTCGAACCCTCGGAAGGGATTGCTCCCTTCGCAGGTTTAGCAAACCTGTGGTTTAAGCCACTCACCCATCTCTCCTGTTCAGTATTCGTTATCACTATGACCTTTTCATAATAAAATTAACCAACGATTACAACAAATAATCTGTATCCCAAATTGATTTATGTCTTCGCTTTGTTGATCTCTTTATACCATGTGATTAAGTGAGATTATATAATAAAGTGATACACATGAGGACCACGGGTTTTATGTTCCTATATCCTAACTTAATGGGATTCACTTACCTCGTAAATAATCCTAAAAATATTCAGAATAAATTACAAATCTAATTACTAATTATGGTGAACTTAATAATTTGCTTAGTGAGGCACAAAATTTGGCTTATAAACATCATAAATGGGATACTTGTGCTTAAGAAGTTATTAGTGATCTTAGTAAATTTTATAATTTATCTCTTATATCTATAAAAGAACCATTATCTAAATCTTTAAAATTTATAACATTTTTAAAAATATATTTTGCTACTTGTTCAGTACTATTTAATTTTTTATCTTTATATAGCTCATGAAAAATTTTAAGTGATTTAAATTCTTTCGTATTTATTTTTCTGATTTTTGTTTGCATATCTGTATCCATCGGCCCAGGGTTAATATTAATAAATTTAATTTTTTTGTAGTCTTTGGCATATGAGTCAAGCAAAAATTTGAAAGAACTTTTTGAAACAGTATAATTTAACCAACCTTCTTTAATATTTAATGCAGCCCCTGATGAAATGCCAATAACAAGTCCTAGTTTAATTTTTTTATTAAGAAAGTAATCTATTATGATCTTATTTGAAATGAAATTTATATTCAAACTTTTTTGAATTTCATTTAATGAAATATCCTTTGTTTTTTTAATACTACCTATGATTCCTGCATTTAATATCAATATATCAATTTTTTTTATAGAGGAAAAAACTTGTAATTTTTTTTTTAATTTGGGAATATTATTAAAATCAACACTATATATATTATTAATATTATTACTTTTCTTAGTTAAGCCATATACATCATATTTATAACTAAAACACTGATATAAATTTTTTCCTAGCCCAGAATTTATGCCGGTAATAAAAATTTTAGATTTATTCATAAATTTTATTAAAAGTTGTTAAATTAAAATTATTTTTTTCATATTTATTAAGTTTTTTACAAAAAAAAGTAAATTTTTTTAAATCAATTTTTTTATTATAAGCTGCATTTGCATATAAATTTGAAACTCCTAATTTTCCAGTAACAAAACAATAAATGTTTTCTTCTACATATAATTCTTTTTTATATCTATTTATGAATTCAGAAATTAAATTATAATTTTTACTAATAATTTGTTCAGTTCTTAAATTTCCACCACCTCTACCAATACCCAAAATAGTGCTATCAAAAAGATGATAATTATTATTTTTACAATATACATAATTTGAAAATGCACGACCTATATTGTCATGGAAATGAAAACCAATATTTTGCTTCAATTTTGCAACATTTTTAAAAATCACATTCCTCTTTTTGTTATTAGTATTAAAATCCAGATTACCATGGGTGTCAGCAAAATATAAAAAGTCAGAATAACAATGTTTTTTTAAATAATTACATATTTTTACTATTTCATTATTATTATAATTTGAGAAATTAAATATGTTAAGTGATATTTTTAATTTAGAAAAATCTTTTAATTGATTTATAAATTTTACTGAATCTTTAAAATCCTCTAACCTTGAAGTTACTCTTATTAAAGAGACTATCCCATGTTTTTTTTGAGGAAAATCATAAATATTTTTTGTTGAATAATGGAAGTCTGACATTACAGAAATTTTTTTATTACTTTTTTTCTTATATTTTTCTACTATTCGTAAATTTAGATTATAAAATTTATTTTCACTTTTATTTTTTTGTTTCCAATAACCTAATTCAATAAAATTAAGAGGTAATTTATTTGTAAGAGATATATATTCATTAACAAAATTATCTTTCCAATTAAAATTATTTTGAAAACCACCATCTCTAAGAGTGCAATCTAAAATTTTAATTCTTTTTTGCATGATCTCTTGCCATTAATAAATCTTCGTGATAATTTATATCAATTGACTCTGGATATTTTATTTCATAATAATAATGCTTCTTAGAGTATCTAGATTTAGATTTTAAAAAAGTTTTTTTTGTAAATATAAAAAAAGCACCATTAAGAAGTATAATAGGGTTTAAGTCTTGAGTTTTATTTACAATCTTTTCATTAAAATTTATTCTATTATACTTTTTTTTATTCTTTAACAGTCCAAACTCATAATGAAGGGTTGCTGCTGATACACTATCGTATCCTCTCCTTAAATATTCTATAGCATTATATATTGTATTCTTTTTTATAAAGGGAGATGTGACATGCGTTGTAACAATAATATCATTGTCATTACAATAATTATCTAAAAAATTTTGAATTAGTAAATATACTGGACTTATTTTAAATTTTTTTGATTTTTCAAGTTCAATATATTTTTTATCTCTTTTATAGCAAACTATATTTTTTTTGTTTAATTTATTTATATGATTGAAAATTTTATCACTATCAGTATCTATATATAAATTTTCTTTAATGAGTTCATTAACTAAATTCATATATAACGGCATTTTATTTAAAGTTCTGAAATTTTTATTTTTAATTCTTTCAGAATTTTCTTTAATTATTATGAAAAATTTTATTTTATCTTTACTTAGATTCACAAAATGTAACTATATATTTTCTGTCTCTTATTGGATCTAATTCAACAATAAATATAGATTGCCATTTCCCAATATTAAGCTTTCCATTTTTAACAGGTACACTGATTGAGTTGCTAAAAAATAAACCACGCATATGAGAAAATGCATTTATTCTTTCATCAACAGGAACATCTTTTCTTATGGATATTAAATCATGTAAATACCTTCTATTATCTTGTTTTTGTTTTGGAAATGTTTTATCTAAAAAAAATCTAATGTCCGCGTGTAGAAGAGTTTCATCTTCTGTAATGTGAACAAATGATGTTGTATGTTGACTAAAGATATTGACTAAACCGGTTTTATTCCAGTTTGCTGCCTTTTCTTGAATAATCTCTGTTATATTACTGAAGAGTTTAAAGCTTTCTTTAATTGAGATTTCTTCCATCATATTGATTAATCCCTTTAACTTAAAAAAAAAATAAAATAAAGAAATTAATAGATATCATAATGCAATCAAAACGCACTAAAATTATAGTAACTGGCCTTCCTGGGAGTGGTAAAATAATAATTATAAAATCTTTAGATGGCCACTCCAATATAATCTCGATACCCACACATGATAAACTATTATCACCATTCTTAGAAAGAGATTTAAAAAATATTAAGGAAACATCAGATTCTTTTTTTGGTGATATCTCTTTAAATAATAATTTTAAAAAAAAATATATTAAATTTAGAAACAAAAAATTAAAATTTATAATCTCTCCATATTTTATTAGATATCTACTTTCTTTGTCAGGATATTACATTACAGAACAATTTTCTTTTTTTAATAGAATAACAGATGATTCTTCTAATGATGCAAATAAAATAGAAAATTTTAATTTTGATTATTATCAATATGAAAAACTATGGAAAGAAAAAATTTTAAATTCAAATGAAGATTTAAGTGTTGAGAGTTTTATTGATATATTTTTGGAGTCTTACTACATGAGTTGGAATAATAAAGAAAAAAAAATCATAGAAAATAAAATTTTTTCAATTATGGGTCCTAATAATACTTCAGAATTATTTAAATTTATTTCTTCAGAAAACTTTAATGCTAAAATAATTTTTGTTCAAAGAGATTTATACGGTTTATTTATTACAAATTGCCTAAGACAATTTAGAAGAAAGATAAATATAAGTTCAGACTTAAGTTTTTATGATATTATTATAGAAAAACTAAGTGGAAATTATATAAAAAATCAAAAAAGAAAAATTGATGAAATATTTGAATACGAAAGAAAATTTCCAGATTTAATAAAAATAATAAATATTAAAACATATATCGCGAAAATTAATGAACAAAGTAAAGATCTTTGTAAATTTCTAAATATTAAATTTGAAAATATATTAACACAGCCAACTCATTATAAAAAATTGTTAGATAAAAGTTACTTTAATCAAATGAATGATGACACTTATGAAATAGATCCTCATTTGAAAAAATATATTGATATTAAAATAAAGGGTTTAAATGTAACATTTAATTTAATTAAAAATTTTGATTTAAATATTTTAAAAATTCATATTTTAGTTATTCGAAAGAATCTATTAAATAAAAGAATATTTAAGTTTTTCCATAAATGAATAATTTAACTTTAAAAGTTTCTATTATCTTATTTGATTAAAAAAAATTAATTCTTTCCAAAAACTAATATAACACAATACTAGATATTAATATAGAAGATGGGACTTGAAAAAATATTCTATCATTTTTACTTTTTGCAACCTTGAACGCAATCAGTAAATATAAAAGCAATACTACAAATATTTGTGAAACTTCAATACCAATATTAAAAGAAATCAGATTTACAAATAAGTCTGCACTCCTATACCCTATCTCACTCAAAACTAATGCAAAAACTAAACAATAAAGTAATTCACAAAGTAAAATTATAATATATCTTAAATATGCTTTTATATAATTTTTAAAAATATTTTCTATACCAACATAAACTATAGTAAGGGTAATGATAGGTTCAACTATTTAAGAATTAATTCTCATTACAGATAATGAAATAAAAATAAGAGCAATTGAATAAGCAATAGTAAAAATGATTATTTGTGTAATTAATTTTTTTATAGATGATGAAAATTAAAAAAGTCCAAAAATAAACAAAATATGATCTAATCCTTTTGGGATTATGTTTTTTACTCCAAGTACAAAAAATTTTGTAAAACTTTTTAATGTTTTACTAAAATTATTTTCTGTTTAAATAAAATAAGATTGGTAAAAATACTAAAAAATTAAAGTAACTTCCAAAAATATTTCCTGAAGGCAGAAATGGAAAGAAATTTATAAAAATACCAATTAATAAAATTTTATCAATATTAGTAGTCGGTCTATTTTTAAAAAAATTAAAAATGATATATACTAAAAATAGTATATAAAAAAAGTAACCAATTAAACCTAACTCAGCAAGGATCTGAATATGCATATGGTGTGGATGAGTTGAGCAACCATCTAAGGTGTTTAATCTACTTATTGCAGCATTTAAATCTGCTTCTTCTGGAGTTATTACGCCAACGACATGAGGTGTTAGTTCGGGTATTTCTTGAAAATCTACAGCTTGAGAAAAGTAAGCTTCTTTATTACAAAATTTTCTAAACATATTTGGCCCAATACCAATAATTGGATGATCTTTAAAAATTTTATATGCAGTCAAGTAATGTAGAAAATAATGATCAGGCAATGGAATAGATAGGTTTTCAAATTTATTAAATTGATCTAAATTAGTTTGTACATACCTGTCATACAAATAATCATTATTTAATATAAATACACTGCCAAAAAATAAAATTAATATTGTAGCAATAAAAGAAATGAAATTTATTTTATAAACTTGAAAGATAATAGTGAATGAAAAAAATAGAAATAAATTTAAAACTGCAGTCCTTTCACCAGCAAACAAAATACCAATGATAATGCCTATTAATAATAAAAAATTTATTGAATATATTTTTTTATTTTTAATATCAAAAAATGTGAAAAATATAGCTAATAAAAATATAGTCCTAGAAAAATAGCTCCCAAGAATATGTTCAGCTCCAAAAACTCCAGAAAATTGCCCAAATTCAGGTTGTATTAAAAAAAAATTTAAGCCAAAAATAATTTGAAATAAACTATCAATAACAACAAATATGATTACTGAAACAAATACTATTATAGTAAATTTAAAACTTAATATTTTGTTAGATAACAAATATTTAAATGCAAGAAAAATGAATAAAAATTTTATAAATGATAATGAGCTTTTAAGAGAGAAAAAAATATCATTACTTATTAGTGATAGGAAAATTATATAAGAAAAAAATATACAAAAAAAAAGAAACAGCTTATTTTTATATAAATTAGAGAAGTTGACTTTTTTTTTAAAAAAAATAATTAATAAATATATTATAAAAAGTAAAAAAATATTGATATTTATTACCGCTGGACCAATTATAAAAGATAAAGGCATCAATAAAAACAAAAATTTTAGAAAATTATCTAAAGTTAAATAATGCATTTATGTTTTTAAATTTTTTTTAGTAGTATTTTTAAAATGATCATTATAAATTTTGTTATCTTTTAAACAATATGAAAAATCTGAATATTTTTTTATACTCTCATCATGAGTTACGCAAATAATAGTAGGCTTATTTGATAAATTATTTTTTAAATTATAAAATATTTTGTTTTGATTTATAGTATCTAAAGCTGAGGTAGCTTCATCTAGAATAAGTATTTGAGGTTTTCTTAAAAGGGCTCTTGCAATAGAAAGTCTTTGCTTTTGACCTCCGGAAAACATCGTTCCAGACTCTCCCATTTGAAGTTCATTTAAATTATCATCTAAATTTAAAAACTCATCACATAAAGTCAATTTTAAAATATTAATTAATTCGCTTTTTTCAACTTTAGTGCCATAAGTTAAGTTAAAATAAATACTTTCATTAAAGAAAAATTGATCTTGGGTAACATATCCAATTAAATTTCTCCATAATTTATTATTAAAACTATTTAAATTTTTATTATCAATAAATATATCACCTGATGTGGGTTTAATTAATTTCAAAATCAGATCAAGAGTTGTTGTTTTTCCTGTACCAGATCCACCTAACAAGCAAATAAAACTTCCTTTATTGATTTCTAAATTAATATTTTTTAAAATTATTTTATTATCATAACTAAAGCTAACATTTGAAAATTGAATATTGTAATCAAATATGACCTTACTTTCTTTAACTTCTGATATTTCAAATTTTTTAACTTCACTAATACCTTGATGATATGCTTCAAAATAGGGTTCCATTTTTTTTAATGATATAAAAAATTGTAAGCTTATAGAAAGTTTAGACATTACTCTTTGAAATAAAGTAAGCAATGTTAGAACAGAAGAAAGCAATAATAAATTTTTTGTAAGTGCAAAAATTAAACCTATGGAAATAAATAAGGCAAAAAAAGGCTCTTTTAGAGAAGTAGGATATGCGCTAGTAGATTGTAATTGAACTTCGTTTTTTTTGGTTGAAAAAACTAATTGCTTAAGATTTTTTTTCAATATATCTGAAAAACCATATATTTTAATTGTTTTAATATTTTTAAAACCCTCTAATATGGATGTTGTTATATTTTTTTGCAGATTTTGTGCTTGTTTTCCAAAAATCCTAGCCCTTACCCCCCAATATCTAAAGACTGCAATGTATAAAAGCCCTACTAAAACTGTATAAACGGTGCCAATAATTGAAATATTAATTACAAATATTGAAAAAACAATAACCTGAACGATTGATGACATGAAATTAATAGAGTTAACAAAACCAGCGACAGTTCTACCTGCTTCATTCATAATAGTATTTACTATTTCACCAGATTTTTTAGTTGTAAAAAACTTCCATTCCGCACCTAAGGTATTATTTATATAATTCATTCTGAGGTTTCTTGTTAAAGAAGAGGCAATATTTATAGAACTCATACTTACAAAAAGATTAATTAAAGAACTAATTGTCAAAAAAAAAATAAAGAATGTAAATATTGATGTATATGAATTATCAAAATTAAAAGGATCTAGATAGTATTTTTTATAAATACTCATAAAAGTATCTCCAAACTTATCAATTTCTATAAGATTTAGTTTAACAAAAAAAGGGTAAAATGAAAATATTGCTAGACTTTGAAGAATACCAGAAATAATTGATAATATAAAATAAAAAAATGAATATTTTTTTGATAAAAGTATAAATTTTAAAGGGGTATAAAAAAAGTTTATTTTATTTAAAATATACATTTTATCTTTTATTTATTAAATCTATAACTTTAAATACTCTATTTTCCCAAGTGTGATTATTGTAAACGCATTTCTTGTTGCTTGATATTATATCACTTATATCACCATAATCTTTTAGTAAACTATAAACTTGATTTTTAAAATTTTTTAAATCCTTATCAAACGTAAAATATTTTAATTTACTTTCAAAAATTTTATCATAAACATTTGATTTTTCACATAATAATATTGAATTACTGACAAATGTTTTAGATTTATCTTTGAAACCAACCCTACGAACAACAGCTTTATAAACTACACCTTTAACCTGCTTTCGCCTTATGATTGTAGCCATACTTTCTCACTTTCTAACATGAGAGTGTGCCTGCGGCATAACTAAAATGCGATTTGTAAATTTAATAGAATAAAAATTTGAGGCTATGTATTAAAAACTAATTAAGAAAGTGCCAAGTTCAAAGGTTTAGCAAACCTGTGGTTTAAGCCACTCCCCCACCTCTCCTTTTAAGATTCACATAACCCTCATAATGAAATGTACTTATAAACTCAACTATATTCATTAAATTTTAAATTAAGTTGAGGATTTTATAAGGATATAAATGTAAAAGGGCAAAATATGGAAAAAATTTTTAATAATTTTTGGAATGGAAAAATTACATTGTGGCGATCTTATTGGTTAGTTGGTGAGCTATTAAATGCTTTTTTTATTTTATTAGTGTTTAATTTAGAAATATATTTTTTTGCAAATAACCAATTTTCTAAGTCTTTACCCTTTTTAGATTTTAGTAACTTTAGTTTTGTTTCAAAAATATCATTAATTATATGGACAATATTTATAACAGTAGGAATTTGGAGGTCTGCAGAAAATTATAAAGGAAGTATTATTTGGATATTAGCTACATTTCTTTTTTTATCTTATAGAATTTTTTCTTTAAGATTAATTTTTTTTGGATAATCTTTCCTTTAAAATATCATTTAAAATCTTTGGGCTAGCCTTACCTTTACTTTTTTTCATTGCTTGACCAACAAAAAATCCTAATAATTTATCTTTACCTGATAAATATTGCTCAACCATTCTTTGATTCTCATTAATAACTTCCTCAACAATATTATCAATTTGACTGATATCAGTTACTTGCTGAAGCCCTTTTTCTTCAATTATTTTTTCTGGCTCTTTCTTTGTTTCAAACATTTCTAATAAGATATCCTTAGCTATTTTGCCAGAGATAACATCATCTTTTATTAATTTAACCAACTTGCCTAATTTTTCTGGACTTATAGGTGAGTCATTAATTTCTAAATTATTCTCATTTAAAAGAGAGAATAATTCTGAAGTAATCCAATTTACAACAATCTTTGATGACTGTTTTAAATTTGTATCAACTTTAATAACATTATCAAAGAAATCTGATACTGATTTATCTGATGTTAATACAGATGCATCATAATTTGATAGATTGTATTCATTAATATATCTTTTTTTTCTATCATCAGGCAGCTCTGGTATTTTATTTTTTAATTTATCAATTTCACTTTGATCGATATCTAATGGCAATAAATCAGGATCAGGAAAATACCGATAATCATGAGCCTCTTCCTTGCTACGCATAGGTCTTGTTTTACCAGTTGAGTTATTAAATAAAAGTGTGTTTTGTTCAATAACTCCACCCTCTTCTAGAACTTCAATTTGTCTTTTGACTTCATAATTAATTGCCTGTTTAATAAATTTAATGGAATTTAAATTTTTGATTTCACATCTTGTTCCATAATCATTACCAGGTTTTCTGACAGAAATATTAACATCTGCGCGCAATGATCCTTCCTGCATGTTTCCATCACAAGTATCAAGATACATCAAGATTGATCTAATTTTAGTTATATACAGACCAGCCTCATCAGCACTTCTAATATCTGGCTCACTAACAATCTCCATCAGGGCAACTCCAGATCTATTCAAATCTACATATGTTTTTGTTGGATTTTGATCATGAAGACTTTTACCAGCATCTTGCTCTAAATGAAGCCGAACAATCCTTATATCTTTTGAACTTCCATCTTTAAAATCAATAGAGACTTTACCTTCTCCTACAATAGGATGTTTGTATTGACTAATTTGGTAACCTTGTGGAAGATCGGCATAAAAATAATTTTTTCGATCAAAAACAGAATAATTGTTTATTTTTGCATTTAAACCTATTCCAGTTTTTATTGCCTGTTCAATACAGTATTTATTTATAACTGGTAACATACCTGGCATCGCAGCATCGACTAGAGAAACTTGGCTGTTTGGTTTAGAGCCAAAAGTTGTTGAGGAACTACTAAATAGTTTTGAATTTGATTTTACTTGAGCATGTATTTCAAGACCAATTACAGTTTCCCAATCATGTTTTTTTCCTTTAATTAAATTACTCATAATCTTTTTCTAATGCAAAAGCGGCGTTAAAAATTTCTTGCTCATTGTAATGTTTACCTAAAAGCTGAATACCAAGAGGCAGGCCCTCTTTGTCATGACCATATGGAATTGAAATACCGGGTATTCCTGCTAGTGAAGCAGGTACTGTAAAAACATCATTTAAATACATTTTAATAGGGTCATCTTGTTTCTCATTTAAAGGAAATGCTGCACTTGGGGCTGTTGGTGTTAAAATAAAATCACAATCTGAAAATACTTCAATAAAATCATTAGCTATTAACTTTCTTACTTTTTGCGCTTTTAAATAATAAGCATCATAATAGCCTGCAGATAAAACATAAGTACCAATTAATATTCTTCTTTTTACTTCTTTTCCAAACCCTTCACTTCTAGTTAGTTCATACATTTCATCTAAACTTTTTGGATTTTCAGCTCTATATCCATATTTAACACCATCATAGCGAGCTAAATTTGATGAAGCTTCAGCTGGTGCGATGATGTAATAAGTTGGCAAAGCATACTTAGTGTGCGGTAATGAAATGTGCTTTATTTTAGCACCTTTTTTTTCTAGGGATTTGATAGCATCTTCCCAAACTTGATTAATTTCATCTGAGATTCCATCAATTGTGTACTCTTTAGGTATTCCAATTACTTTACCATTTAAATCTGGATTAAGATTTTTTGAAAAATTTGGTATATTCACATTTGAGCTCGTACTATCTCTTTGATCGTGACCTGCTATTTCTTCTAGCAATATTGATGCATCAGTTACATTTTTTGAAAAAACACCAGCTTGATCTAAACTGGATGCAAAAGCTGCAATCCCCCACCTAGAACATAGACCATAAGTCGGTTTAATTCCCACAACTCCACAAAAACTTGCAGGCTGCCTTATTGATCCACCTGTGTCTGTTCCAGTAGCTCCTAAGCATAAATCTGCAGCAACTGCAGCGGCTGATCCACCTGATGAACCACCTGGTGCCAAAGGATTATTATTTTTTGATAGAGGGTTGATGGTGTTTCCAAAAAAACTTGTATTAGTAGCTGAACCCATAGCAAATTCATCCAAATTTGTTTTACCAACAAAAATTGACCCTTGATCTCTTAGCTTTTGAGTAACAAAAGACTCATAAGTAGGATTAAAATTTTCTAATATCTTTGATGCTGCTGTTGTAGGCATATTTTTTGTACAAAAAAGATCTTTTACCGCAATAGGAATACCTTTTAATATTTTATCATTTGATAAATTTTCTATTTCTTTTAATTGATCATGAATTTTGTCTTCATTGAAATAAATAAAAATATTTAAATCTTTTTTTTCATTTATTTTTTTTATGTATGTTTCGGCAATTTCTTTAACTGATATTTTATTATCATCTAATAAAGATTTTAATTGAGAGATAGACTTAAATTCCATTATTCTACTACCTTTGGAACAGCAAAATATCCTTCAAGTTTATCAGGGCTGTTTTGTAAAATTTCATCACTTGAATTTACATCTCTAGACTCATCCTTTCTTTGGGGAAGAATTGATGATGAAATATTGGCTAACGGCTCAATTGAATCAGTATTAACTTCGTTAAGTTGCTCTACCCAATCTAAAATTGAGTTCATATCTTTAAGCAAATCTCTAGCCTCATCTTCAGAAAGTTTAATCCTAGCAAGTTTTGCAATTTTATTTATTGTATTTGTATCTAACTTCAATTTATATGTCTCCAGTGATTGAAAAACCTAATAATTTAATTGAGCGACTTATTACATCACAAATTCTTGTAGGTCTAGATATAGGTTATAAAACAATTGGAATAGCCGTATCTGACAGATCATTCACAATAGCAACGCCACTTAATACAGTTTCAAGAAAAGGAACCAAAACAGACTTACCCAAAATTAAGGAATTTTTAAATGAATATAATATTGGGGGGGTTTATTCTTGGATTACCATTAAGTTTAGATGGGAATGAGAATGAGCAAACTGTAAAAATAAGAAAATTTAGCATTGATTTACAATCTTTTTTTTCAGTACCATTTGAGTATTGGGATGAAAGATATTCATCTGATATTATTTTTAAGGAATTAAGAAAATCTGATTTTAGCTCTTCAAAAATTAAAAAAAAATTAGATCAACAATCAGCAGCTTATATTTTACAGGGATATTTAGATAAATATAGAAATACTCTATAAATTAGTTTACACATATTTACACAATTTTAACACATATGAAATCAATATTTTTAAAATCAGGCCATATTAAATTGTACAAAAGAGAAAACTCTCAATATTGGCAAATGAAATTAAAATTACCAAAACAGAGAGCCATTCGTTCATCAACAGGCTCAAAAATATTAAAGGAAGCAAAAAAAATAGCCTTAAAAAACTATTCATCATTTGGAATTAGTAATAAAATTAACAAAACATCAAAAAATATATATAAAAAGATTCATCTAGTTGAGACTGCTGATTTAAATAAAAAGGAAATAGAATTTATTTTAGATGAAGCAAAAAAATTTATTAATTTTAATAAAAAAAGAGTAAAAAAAAGTAACCTACTAGAAGGAAGAACAGTTTTTAATTTATTTTTTGAAGACTCAACAAGAACACGTACGAGTTTTGAAGTAGCTGCTAAAAGATTAGGTGCAGATCTTATCAATGTTGCTGTAAAAGATAGTTCTATAAATAAAGGTGAAACACTTTTAGATACTATGACAACTATTAATTCAATGAATCCAGATGTTTTAATAGTAAGACATCCAGAAGAAGGTATTAGTAAAAGGATTTCAAATAATGTTGATGCTTGCGTAATTAATGCAGGTGACGGAAGTCATGAACACCCTACTCAAGCCCTTTTAGATGCTCTAACTATAATGAATAGATTCAATAATTTTTCGAAATTACAAATAGCTATTTGTGGTGACATTCTTCATAGTCGAGTTGCAAGATCTAATATTATCATCTTATCCAAATTAGGCGCTAAGGTAAATGTTATTGGCCCCAAACAATGGTTGCCAAAAAATATCAACAAACTTCCCGTTGAAGTGTATACAGATATGAAAAAAGGTCTTAAAAATTGTGATATTGTAATGATGTTAAGAATTCAAAAAGAGAGAATTGTTGGAAAAATTATGCCAAATCAAAAGACTTATTTTAATAAATATGGATTAGATTACAATAAACTCAAATATGCAAAAAAAAATGCTTTTGTCATGCATCCTGGCCCAATGAATAGAGGGGTTGAAATAGACTCTAAATTAGCAGATGATATTACAAGAAGTTTGATTCAAGAACAGGTTGCAATGGGTGTTGCGATACGCATGGCTTGTTTAGATATACTAATTAAAAATAAAGATAATGTCCTTAGTTACTAATTTTTTATTTATAACTGTCTTCTATCTTATTGGGTCAATTCCTTTTGCATTAATACTTACAAAGTTATTTGGACATGGAGATATTAGAAATATTGGCTCTGGGAATGTGGGAGCAACAAATGTTCTTCGTACCGGAAATAAGTATTTAGCATTTGCAGTACTTTGTTTAGATATTGCTAAAGGACTTCTACCTTTCCTTATATTAAAATTGTTTTATGATACTTATACTTTGCATTCAATATTTTTATGTCACTTTGCAATACTTGGTCATATTTTTCCTATTTGGTTAAAATTTAAAGGTGGGAAAGGTGTAGCTACGTATATTGGTTTCTTAATTGGTTTAAATTTCCTTATTGGACTGTATTTTTTATTAACTTGGATTATTGTTGCTTGGATTTCTAGGTACTCATCGTTAAGCTCATTGGTAGCATCTTTAGTAGCTCCACTCTATTTTTTTTTCGTAAATCCGAATAATTTTGTTGGTATTTTTTTACTGTATTTATTTTTAATAATATCACTAAAACACCATGAAAATATAAAAAGATTGATAAATGGTTCAGAAAATAAAATAAAATTATCTAAGTAGTATTCTATATTTTTTAAAAAATTCTTGACGAAGTAAGTTTAAACTGAAATTTGGACTAAAATTTATATGAATGTATTAATTGTTGAGTCTCCTTCCAAAGCAAAATCTATAAATAAATATTTAGGTTCTGGCTTTAAAGTTCTTGCAAGCGTAGGTCATGTCCGCGATCTATCTGCTAAAAATGATGCAATAGACACCGAAAATGATTTTCAGATGCAATGGGAAACAAGTGATAGAGGGAAAAAAGTTATTAAAGAAATAACTGATGCTGCTAAAAAATCTGAAAACCTATATCTAGCCACTGATCCTGATCGTGAAGGAGAAGCGATAGCTTGGCATGTTGAAAAGCTTTTAAGAGAAAATGCCTCTCTATCAAAATTAAATATTCATCGAGTAACTTTTAATGAAATTACTAAAAATGCAGTTTTAGAAAGTTTGAAAGAGCCACGCCAAATAGATGAAAATTTAGTTAATGCTTATTTAGCTAGACGTGCATTAGATTTTTTAGTTGGCTTTACCCTTTCACCTGTGCTTTGGCGAAAACTTCCTGGGTCGAAATCTGCTGGTAGAGTTCAATCTGTCGCTTTAAGAATTATAAGTGAAAGAGAGTTAGAAATAGAAAAGTTTAATCCTCAAGAATATTGGTCTATTCAAGGACATTTTTTAAATAAAGATGATAAAGATATTAACGCACGTTTAACATTTTTTGATGGAAATAAAATTGATAAGCTAGATATTAAAGATGAAAAACAAGCTAGTAAAATTTATGAAACAATTAAAAAATCAAATTTTAATGTTGGAAATATTACAAAAAAAGAAGCAAAAAGAAATCCTTATCCTGCTTTTACAACTTCCACCATGCAAATTGAGTCAAGTCGCAAATTAGGATTAAGTGCTAGTCAAACCATGCGTACAGCACAAAAGCTTTATGAAGGCACAGAAATTGATGGAGAGACAACAGGATTAATTACTTACATGAGAACTGACAGTGTAGTTATGTCAAATGAAGCTATTAATCAGGTTAGAAACTTTGTTGGGGAGAATTATGGAAACGAATATCTACCTGATGTACCAAGAGTATATAAGTCTAAAGCAAAAAATGCTCAGGAAGCGCATGAATGCATACGTCCAACAAATGTAAATTTAACTCCAAAAAATATTAAGCAATATATTACTGGTGAAGAATATAAGTTATATGAAATTATTTGGCAGAGAGCAGTTTCTTCGCAAATGGCTAGTGCCATTCTTGATCAAGTAGCAATAGACATCACAAGTGAAGATAAACAGGTAAGTTTGCGTGCTAATGGTTCAACTATTAAATTTCCTGGGATGTATAAGGTTTATCAAGAAGCAAAAGATGATGATAAAGATGAAGAAAAAGAAACCATTCTTCCAATAATGAATGAGGGTGAGAAATTAAATCTTAAAGAGGTAATTAAAAATCAACATTTTACCATGCCACCTCCTCGTTACACAGAAGCAAGTTTAGTTAAAAAATTAGAGGAACTAGGTATTGGTAGGCCTTCCACTTACGCATCAATAATTAAAGTTTTACAAGATAGAGATTATGTTATTTTGGATAAAAAACGTTTTAATCCTCATGACAGAGGTCGTATTGTTTCTATTTTTCTTGAAAAATATTTTAACCAATACGTAGAGTATGACTTTACGGCAGATTTAGAAAATCAATTAGATGAAATTTCTGATGGTAAATTAGATTGGAAAGAAGTTTTAAGAAATTTTTGGGAAACTTTTAAAAAATTATGCGATGACACAGTAGGTAAATCGAATAGAGAAGTAATTGATGTGCTTGATGATGCCTTAGGTGCGCATTTCTTTCCACCAGAAGGAAAGGATGAAAGTAGAAAATGTCCGACCTGTGAGAACGGAAGATTAGGTATTAAAGTTGGAAAATTTGGCGGGTTTATCGGTTGTTCTAATTATCCTGAATGCAAATACACTGTTCAGTTCAACCAGTTAAATGACAAAGACGGTAAATCATTAAGTGGACCAAAAGAGATTGGTATTTATCCAGAAACAAATGAAATGATTACGCTCAGAAAAGGCCCTTATGGATTTTATATGCAAGTTGGTGAAGGAACGCCCGAAAAAAAACCAAAAAGAGTATCAATTCCCAAAAATTTTGAACCTGATGAGATAGGCTTAAATACAGCCATACAATTATTAGGATTGCCAAGGAAGCTTGGCTTTAATCCTGAAAATAATAAAACTGTGAGTGCTGGAATTGGGATGTACGGACCATACATTCTTCATGATAAAAAATATAAAGCTTTAGAAAAAACTGATAATATTCTTGATATAGAATTAGAAAGAGCTTTAGAATTAATTGCAAAACCTACTCAAAGAGGTAATGCGACATTAAAAAGTTTTGGTGAACATCCAACAGATAAAAAAAATATAACTGCCCATGATGGTAAATATGGGCCTTATGTAAAATGTGGAAAAATTAATGCTTCTCTTCTGGGTGATCAAACAATTGATAGCTTAACATTAGAAAATGCAGTCAAATTAATTGATGATAGGAAGCAAAAAATAGGTTTAAAAAAAAAGAAAAAATAGAATCAATTTGATTTAAGTTAAAATAGTCTTAAATATATATCATGCCTAAATACATTTCTCTTAATGACGTTAAAAAGTTCAAAAATAAATTTCTTAAAAATAATAAAAATACTGCATCGAGAAATGCATTAATAAAAAATGACTTAAATACCGTTGCGCTTAATTGGGAAAATTTTAGTCAAATTAATCATCATTTTTCACATTTAATTGAGAAAGAGCTACCAGCTACAAATCAAATGGCATCTGGAAGATGTTGGGGTTTTGCGGGATTAAATTTAATGCGTCTCGAAGTTGTTAAACAGCTAGGTTTAATAAATTTTGAATTTTCTCAAAATTATTTTATGTTTTGGGATAAGTTAGAAAAAGCAAATTATTTTTTAGAAAATATTATTAAAACAATAGATGAAGACTACGAAAGTAGATTAATTATGCATCTTGTTAAAGCACCAGTGCAAGATGGTGGACAGTGGGATATGTTCGTAAATCTTATAGAAAAATACGGCGCTGTTCCAAAAGATGTCATGCCAGAGACAAATCATAGCAGTAAATCAATGGCAATGAATTATATACTTACTCATAAGCTAAGAGAGTTTGCATCCATTCTCAGAAAAAAACCTGCAAAACAATCAGCAACGTTAAAGAAAGATATGATGGAAACTATTTATAATTTATTAGCTATGTTTCTTGGACAGCCTCCAGAAGTAGTTAACTGGTCTACAAGAGACAAAGATAATAAATACATATCAATTTCAGATATGACACCTACAGATTTCTGTAAAAAATATGCAGATATCAACATCAAAGATAAAGTTTGCTTAATTCATGCGCCAATGGGTAATAAAAAATTTAACACAACTTATACTGTTGAATATTTAGGTAATGTTGTTGAGGGACAAGATATAAAATATCTTAATGTAGAGATAGCTGAATTAAAAAAATCAGCTATGCAATCAATTAAAAATAATGAAGGTGTTTGGTTTGGGTGTGATGTTGGTAAGAGATTTAGTAGAGATATGGGTGTTCTTGATATGGGCATCTTTGATTACGAAAATGTTTTTCAAACTTCTTTTAAAATGAATAAACAAACCAGACTAGAATATGGAGATAGTGAAATGACACATGCCATGTTGCTAACAGGAGTAGATGTTAAAAACAGAAAACCAGCTAAATGGAAAATTGAAAACAGTTGGGGCACTAAAAGTGGCAACAAGGGGTATATGATGATGACGGATGAGTGGTTTGACGAATATACCTATGAAGTTGTTGTAGATAAAAAATACTTAAGTAAAAAGTTACTAAAATATATTGATATAGATCCTATAACTCTTGCTCCATGGGATCCAATGGGAGCGTTAGCACAGTAATTTTGAATAAAGAAAACGCCAGTAAAATTTGGAGATTAATTCAGCAAACTGGTGATGAGTTATTAGATAAACTTCCTGAACACCCTAATCATCCAAAAGGTCGGAATCCATATGCACACGTTGCTCTTGAGGTAAAAAATCATTTTCAAATGACATACAAAGATATTCCTGATGAAAAATTTAATGAAGTTATTAATTATTTACAATTTTTGAAACAAAATCCAAGTTAAGTTTATTCAAATTCTTGATATTGAATAGATAAAGAGTTAACGCAATAACGCTCCCCTGTTGGCTCTGGACCATCATCAAATACATGCCCTAAATGTGCATCACAAGTAA
>CABXEZ010000006.1 GCA_902511405.1 uncultured Alphaproteobacteria bacterium | reverse complement strand
CACAAAGCACAGTCTCAAATTTTTTTATCAGTCCTATAAATTTTTTATCAGGTACATTTTTTTCAATAAATGCACTACCTGAAAGCTTTAAAGTTATTTTACTCTATAATCCTTATTATTACATAATATCATTTTTTAGGGATTCATTTTACATAAAAACAGAACTTAATTTATATATAAATCTCATTATTATAATGTTTGTGTCATTGATATTTATAATATCTGGATACATTTTTTATAGAGGATATAGAGTCATAAAATGAATGAAATAATCTTTAATTTTTTGATAAATTTGAATGAATTTGTAAGTACTTATTATATTTTTTCATTTTGTTTATTTTTTATTATTTCGACATTATATTTTACTTTTTCTTTACCAGGTGGAATTATTATTTTACTTAGTTCAGGATTTTTTTTTGGTTTTATCGGGGGGTTTTTTTTAAATATTATTTCAATATGCTTGGGAAGTTTAATTTTTATTATATTTTCAAAAACTTTATTAAGAGGTTTTTTTGAAAAATATTATGTTAAATTTTCAGATAAACTATCTACATATATTAAAAGTTCCTCATATGAATATTTAGTATTAATAAGGCTAATTATTGGCCCACCTTTGTTATTTCAGAATATTTGTATTTCATTACTCAATATTTCAAAAACCAAAATTTTAATTACATCATTTATTGGGTTTGCCCCTTTAATGTTATTATTTTCTTATTTAGGAAGTCATGTCTCAAACATAATTGAATTAAAAGCTTTTACAATTGCTGATATTTTTACTTCTGAAATAATAATTATTTTTGTTTTAATTATATCAATTTTATTTTTTAGAATTTTTATCAAAAAATAATAATTATTATTTTTTCGCTTTATTCCAAAGTAAGTCATAATTCTTCAAAGATAATTTATTTAAATTCAAATTATCTTTTTTCACTAGGCTCTCTAATTTTCTCCACCTTTTAGAAAATTTATTATTCGCTTTTTTTAATATTATTTCTGGATCAAGTTTTAATTTTCGTGAAACATCAAGTGTGGCAAAAATTAAATCACCTAATTCTTCTTTTATTTTACGCTGATTTTGCGCTTTTATTTCAATCTTTAATTCTTCTAATTCTTCTGATATTTTGTCAATTGCGTCTAATTTATTTTTATAATCAAATCCTACCGAAGCAACTTTTTTTTGTATTTTATTTGCCTCTAAATACGCCGGGTAAGTAAAAGGAATATTATCTAGAATTGAAAGCTGTTTCTTTTTCTTACTCTTTTCCCACCATGATTTAAATTCTTTCATATTTTTGAATTTTTTATTTTTAAAAACATGTGGATGTCTTGAGATCATCTTAGATGTTATACTTTCAACAACATCGTTAAAGTTGAATTTATTTTTTTCTGAAGCTATTTGAGATAGATACACTACCTGAAATAATAAATCACCCAGCTCTTCTTTTAGTTCATTATAATTTTTATTATATATTTGCTCTGCTACTTCATAGGCCTCTTCTATTGTATGAGGAATTATACTCTCCATTGTCTGTTTTTTATCCCAAGGACACCCATTGTTTGGATCCCTCAGTTTTTCCATGATTTTAACTAATTTGTCTATTTTCATTGTTTAGAATAAAAAAAGCCCTCTTATAATGAAGAGGGCTTTTGATAAAAATAAATTTAATTATCTTCTAGCTAACCAGTATAAAATACCTAGTACGATAATACCTGTTAAACCACTTCCTCCAAGAGAAGAAACTAGTCCTGTAATATTATCAACTACAGCTGTACCGATAAAAGGAACTGAGGGACCAAAAATGATACCTAGAACTACACTTAGTGGAATAATCACTAAGGCAACATCCATTACTCCTCTTAAAAAACTTTTTGCTGAATCCATCATTGCTTAACTCCTTGTTTAAAGAAATTCTATCTACTTCGATTATAAAGCCAAATTATTACAGCTATTGAGATTAACCCAACCAGCCCTTGACTTCCTAACTCCGCAGATAGTGCCGTGATGTTTCCTAGGATCGAAACTCCTAAAAAAGGAACTCCAGCTCCAAAGATAATTTCGAGAACTACAGCTGCTGCAATTACCATTAAACCTAATTCAGCAATTTGCCTCAACCAATTCTTTACAGTATTGAACATATCCATAATTAACTCCTCGAACGTTTGTTCATCACGTTACTTAAGCTTGTCTTAAGATGGGATCCCATTAGCTTTTTTAAAAATATGATTAATCAGAATATTTCATAAAAGATTAACTATATGAAAAATATATATTATTTATTTATTAATTTGTCTTTTTTGTTAGTGAATCGAAAGAAAGACATATTTATAAAAATAAATAATTGATAAATATAGATTATTTAACAAAAATACTCTTATAATTTAATAATATATAAACTAAGTATAAGCTTACAAAAATGGCTGAATATATAGTAAAATCTATTATGAGCGTATTTTGGGCTGAAAATTCGTTGTAAAACCTTGAAAAAATTAAGCCTAAAGTTTGTAAAATAGAAGTGATTGTAATTATCATAAATAAATCATAATTTTTTGATGGTAACCGATAGACATACAGTAATCCAAAAAATAAAACCCCACAAATAGAAGCACCAATATTTCTAAGCCAAGCAATATTAGTAGGTTCTGCCTGTGTCAATTCTGCAAAAAAATACGGTGCAAAAGAAAATACTAAACCATATAAAAGAGAGAAAATAGATATTAATAATAGGCTTATTTTAATCATAAATAAAAACTATCTTAATCTATTTAAATATCTATATTTTTATTAGAAATGTATAAGAAATATAGAAATCAAATGGGTATTAAATGATAAGGCTTATTATAGTTATTATAGTTATTGTAGTAATCTTACTTATACTTAGAGCTAGATCTAAGAATAACATTAAAATTAACCAAAATAAATACAGGGTTATTATATTAATGATTATAGTTCTTGGTCTATTATTTTTAATAGCCACATCGGGAAGGTATATTTTGCCTCAAATTTTGCAATTAATTAAAGTAGGACTTCCTTTTTTAACTAAATTCATAGGTATTTAAAATGTATTATAATAAATCCGACTTGCCACTAAATAAAGAAATGTTAAATTTTTGGAACAATAACGGGTATTTAATAATAGAAAATTTCAAAACTCATAAAGAGTGTGATGAATTAATTAATAGGTCCAAGGAACTTATTGAAGAGCAAGATTTTAATAACCAACAGTCAGTATTTGATACCGTTAGCCAAAGCCATAATGACGATAATTATTTTTTAGAGTCTGGAGATAAAATTAGATTCTTTTTTGAAGAAAAAGCAAATCTTGATGAAGAAAATGTAAAAACAAATAAACAGTATATTGTTAATAAAATTGGTCATGCTCTACACGACCTAGATGATAAATTTATTGCATTCTCTAAAAATGAACAACTTGATCATATTGCTAGAGCAATAGGTTTCCAAGATCCTCTTTTATTACAATCAATGTATATATTTAAGCAACCAAAAATAGGGGGTGAGGTTGTCTGTCATCAAGACTCAACTTTTTTAATAACTGAACCAGAGAGCACTGTAGGTTTTTGGTTTGCTCTTGAAGACGCAAATAAAGATAATGGCTGTTTACAGGTTGCTAGCGGTGGTCATAAAGGCCCTTTACGTAAATTATTTAAACGAGAAAATAATCAAATGAAAATGGAAGAGTTATCTAATGAACCTTTTCCTGAAACTGACACTTTTGTTGAAGTTAAAAAGGGCACTATGGTATTACTTCATGGAAGGCTCCCCCATTATTCTTGTGAAAATAAAAGTCCTAATTCAAGACATGCATATACAATCCATGCCATTGATGGAAAATCAAAATACCTTGATTATAATTGGCTACAAAGACCAGATCTAAAACTAAATGGTTTCAAAAATGCCTAAAAAAATTATACTAGACTGTGATCCAGGACATGATGATGCAGTAGCTATAATGCTTGCAGCAGCTTCTAAAGAAATTGAATTACTGGGCATAACTTGTGTTGGTGGAAATGTGGGATTGGACAATACGGTTAATAACGCCTTAAAAGTTTGTACATTAATTGAGAGAACTGACTTAAAGGTATTTTCTGGAGCAAAAAAACCAATTCATTATGATTTGTTTACTGCTGAATATGTCCATGGGAAAACTGGTTTAGACAAAAAAGGTGATCCTATCGAAGTAAGTTCTAATTATAAGGTTCAGGAACAAGATGCTATAGATTTTATTATAGAAACCTGTAAATCTTCTAATGATCAAATTTATTTATGCCCTACTGGACCTCTAACTAATATTGCTTTAAGTTTACAAAAAGATCCATCTATAAAAAAAAAAATAAAAGAAATAATTTTTATGGGTGGGGCTGCAATGTGTTTAGGTAATACAACTCCATCTGCAGAATTTAATATATTTGTTGACCCCCATGCTGCAAACATAGTTTTAGGCTCAGGAATTCCAATGACAATGATGGGCCTAGATGTAACTCATCAAGTTAATGTAAATAGAAATATTATGAATTATATGGAAGAAAATAATAACAAAAGTTCAAAATTCTTTAGTGAGTTAATGGAGTTTTATACAATTTTCCATAAAGAATTATATGAAACAGAAGATACACCCCTTCATGATCCCTGCGTTATAGCCTATTTATTAGATCCTAGTATATTTTCAGGTAAATTAGTTAATGTTATGGTTGAAGAAGACTCTGAGTTGACAAGAGGAGAGACAGTTGTTGATTGGCTTGGTGTGACAAATAGAAAACCAAACTGTTATGTAATGGATAAAGCTGAAGATAAAAAGTTTTTTCAATTACTTAAAAATAAGTTTGCAACTTTACCTTAAGAATTAAATTTTTTTGAAATTTTGCCTGCTAATAATGCATTATTGATAATTAAAGCGGTATTAGCTTCAAGTGTTTTATTTTTAGAAAGGGCATTAATCTCTGTAATTAAAAAAGGTGTTAAGTCTTTACCTCTTATGTGATTTAATTTAGCTTTTTCAATTGACTTATTTATCCAATTTTCAATTAAATTTTTTTCAATTGAATACTTTTTTGGTACTTTATTAAAAATTAAAACAGAAGAATTGTGATTTGTTTCTTCTACAAGCCTTAAGTAATTAGCTATATCATCAACATTTATAAAATTCTGATCAACAGCATATATTGTTTCATCATACCAAAAGCCTGGCATGTAATCAGATTTGTATGAAATTCTTGGTATTCCATATGTTTCAAGTGTCTCGAAGGTTTTCTCTAAATCAAGAATTGATTTGGCTCCACTAGATATAACAAACATTCTGTTTCTGTTAAGTTCAGTTAAGTCTGCAGAAATATCACTATTATGTTCTGAACCTAGATGAACACCGCCAATGCCGCCAGTTGAAAAAATTTTTATACCAACTTTAGAGGCAATATTTATGGTTGTTGCAACTGTTGTTGCTGCATTATGTTTGTGAAAGAGTGAAAGCGCAATATTATGCAAAGATACTTTTTCAACAATTTTAGATGTTGCTAAGATTTCAATTTCATTGTCATCTAATCCAATTATGATGTCACCATTTATAATCCCTATTGTGGCTGCTACACTCCCACTATCTTCAACTGCTTTAATCGACTCCTTAGCAACATTTATATTCTCTGGATAAGGTAACCCATGACTTATTAGAGTGCTCTCTAAAGCTACAATAGATTTATTATTTTCTAGAGCTTCTTGTACTTTTGAATTTACTTTAATTTTATTTGAAAGCATTTTTATTTTTCAGATTTGAATATAATGTTATTATTTATTTTTTTAATAGATTTATAGTTGAGATTAATTTTTCTTTTTTTGCTTTTAGCATATAATGTGCCTGCTGCAACAGCAAGTGATAGGGCGCTATTCATTTTATGATCTTTTGATTTATAATAGATATAAGCACCAGTCATTACATCTCCGGCGCCATTTTCATTAACAGGCTCTATTTTAGGTGGTTTGCATGAAATAAAATTTGAAAGTTCATATCCATATGTTTTTTTATCAGCGTTTGATACAATTATATTAATATAAGGATTTAGATTAATAATTTTCATAATTGATTTTTTGATATTTCTTATTTTGCTAAGTGCATATAATTCTTCTTTATTTAATATAAGACAATTAATTTTTTTTATTATTTTTTTTACTTTATTAATTTTAAAAATTGATGTTCCGCAAATTGTAATATGATTTTTTTTAAAATTTTGATTAACAACTGATTGAATAAGCTTTTCTGAGAAGTTTAAGTCTAATACAATAAATTTATTTAGAAATTTAAGATTAGTTATTTTAGTAAATTTTTCATAGGCATCAGTATTTGCTATTCCTAATTCAAATTTTTTATATTTATTGATAAGAACACCATAATATCTTTTTTCAATTTTTTTATTAAGTGGAATAAAATCTATTTTATTTTTTTTTAGGTAATTTATAGTTTCTTTATCAGTCATTAATGAAAAAAAACTGACATTTTCATGATTACAAATCATTCTTGCAACATTATGTGCTACACCACCATAACTTTCCTTATGTTTTACTGGGTTTGTCCTGTATTTAATAAGATCATTTTTTAATTCAAATACATAATCATGATGAACAGCACCAAAGAATATAAAATTATTTTTAATTTTCTTCATATAAATATATATAAGTAATATGTCAGTTTTTGATGAACAGCCACCTATAATTAATGTTTCTTCTTTTTCCAAATGGTTAAAAGAAAACTATTCTTTTTTTAAGTCAAAGGATATTGAACTATCACGGCTTAATAGTGAAAGAGATATAAATTTATTAATTAAGGAAAAGACTGCAAAAAAATATGTTGTCAAAATCTCTAATCCAAAAGAATCTTTAGTTCAACTTGAGTATCAAGATTTATTGATAAAGCATTTAAGACTTAATCGGCAATTAAAACAAATATACCCAAAAATTTTACATAATAAAATTTTATTTTATCAAGATAGCAAACAAAGAAGATGTGCAGTTAGAATTCTTACTTACATAGATGGAGATATGTATGCAAAGTCTAAAAATACTGATCACACTGAGCAGTCTTTAGGTAGATTATTGGCTCTTCAATCAACTCAATTACAGAGCTTCATAAAAAACCAAGCTATTAGAAAATTTGAATGGAATCCTTCTGACATCAGCTGGACCAAAAAATTTATAAATTTATTTATAGGTAATAACAAAAATATAATAAAAAATTCTATAGATGAGCATAAGAAGTTTGTTTTTAAAAATATAAAAAATTTAAAACATGCTGTTACACATGGTGATCCAAATGATTATAATATTGTTGTTAAAAAAGAAAAAATAATTGGTTTTATTGATTTTGGTGACTCTATTTATGCGCCTGTTGTCAATGATTTGGCAATATCCCTTTCATATGCATTAATGGGTGTTAAAAATTTGTATAAAAGTCTGCAAAATATTGTCGGCTCTTATAATAAGTTTTACAAACTTAGCGATCAAGATATTTATTCTTTGTTAGGTTTAATAAAATCACGTTTGGTAATTACTTTGGTAATGGCTGCTAAACAACGTAAAAAATATCCTAATAATAAGTATTTAAGCATCAGTGAAAATAATGCATGGGATTTAATTCGTAAACTTAATAAGATTGATCCTTATTTTTTTATAGCTGTAATAAGAGATATTTGTAATTTAGAGCCAATTTCTGATTTCAGTAAAAAATTACAATTACTTAAAAGTCAGCAATTTGGAAATTTATTCGATTTTGATTTAAACAACGTAAATAAAAAAATAGTTAATTTTGATAAAAGTAGTTTTTTGCTAAAATCTAATCCTTCAAATAAAAAACTTGATAACTTAGTTGGAAAATTTTTAAAGAAAGACATTGGTATTGGTTTATATAAAGAAACAAGAAAAGTTTATAAAAGTAATCATTATATTTCGTCGCTTAACCTACTAGAAAGAAGAGACGTTCATTTAGGTATTGATATTTTTGTTGAAGAAAACACACCAATAAAATCACCATTGAATGGAAAGGTCATGATTTTACATAATAATAATTTCAAATATGATTATGGACCTACAGTTATTTTAGAGCATAAAATTAATAATTATAAATTTTTTACTTTGTATGGACATTTAAATAAAAAATGTTTGAAGAAGCTTAAGGTTGGTCAAAAAATAAAGAAAGGTGAATGGATTGGTGAAATTGGAGATTATAAAATTAATGGTAACTGGCCTCCTCATTTACATTTTCAGATCATGACATCACTTCTTAACGAAGTTGATAATTTTCCTGGAGTTGGTGAAGAATATTTATTAAAAATTTGGAAACAAATTTCACCTGATCCAAATATTATTTTGCAAATTCCTGAGTCTTTTTTTACTAATAAAGTTACAAAAGAAAAAATTTTAAAAAAGAGAAAAAGAAATATAGGCCGTAATTTATCCATTTCATATCAAGAGCCTCTTCATATGCTTGAGGCAAAAGATCAGTTTTTCTATGATGAGCATGGAAGAAAATATCTTGATTGTGTTAATAACATTTCTCATGTGGGTCATTCAAATAAAATGGTGCATAATGCTTTAGTTAAACAAAATCTTAAAATGAATACTAATACTAGATATTTATATAATATAATTAATCAGTATAGTGATAGACTTTTAGAGAAGTTCCCAAAAAAACTTAATAAAATATTTTTTGTTTGCACAGGCTCTGAAGCAAATGATTTAGCTCTAAGAATTGCAAAAACATATACCAAAGCTAATAATGTATTGGTAATGAACAATGCTTATCATGGACATACTAATTCATTAATAGATTTAAGCCCATATAAATTTAATAGTAAAGGCGGCGAAGGTCAAAAAGATTATGTTCACGTTTTAAGAATGCCTGACGAAATAAGAGGGAAGTGGACTAAGAAAAATAATAAATGGGTAAATAAATATATTGAAGAAGCTAAAGAGCTAATTAATAAAAACTTTAATCATAAATATTTATTATCTTGTTTTTTCTTTGAGAGTATTCTTGGTTGTGGTGGTCAAATAGAATTACCTAAAGAGTATTTAAAAAATATTGTAAGATTTGTAAGACAAAAAAACGCTTTGTGTATCGCTGATGAGGTTCAAACTGGCTTTGGAAGAGTTGGTAATAATTTTTGGGCATTTGAAGAACATGGAATTGTGCCAGATATTGTTACCCTTGGTAAGCCTATGGGCAATGGACATCCTATAGCAGCTGTTGTCACCACTACAAAAATTGCTAATACGTTTAATAATGGTATGGAATATTTTAATTCCTTTGGAGGTAATCCCGTTTCTTGTGCAGTAGGTGATGCTGTCTTAGATGTAATTGAAAAAGAAAATCTTCAAAAAAATGCAAAAATTGTGGGTGATTATTTTGTAAAACAACTAAGGAAAATTCAAATTAAATTCCCTAATTATATTAGTAAAATTAGTGGCAAAGGTTTGTTTATTGGCATTGACTTAATTATTAATGGAAATCTATCTTTACCTAATCAAAAATTGGCAACTAAATTGATTAACATATTAAGATTAAGAGGTGTTTTGTTAAGCACTGATGGCCCATTTAATAATGTAATTAAAATAAAACCCCCATTAGTTTTTAATAAAGATAATGCTGATTTTGTTTGTAGTGAGATTGAAAGTTTTTTAATTCATGAAAACAAAAAATAAACCATAAAAAAGCATTAAAAACCCCATCACGTTATCTATATAGAACCATACTTTTGGAGATTTAACGTACTGAGATAAAAAATTAGAAAAATACCCAAGACTAAAAAAAAATATAAAGCTGGCAAATATTGCACCTAAGCCAAAGTAAAATTTACTATCAAAATTTATTGAAATAGATCCGAGTAATATAACAGTATCTAAATAGACATGAGGGTTTGCGTAAGTAATAGCAAGTGTAGTAAGTACAACTTTTGTAAAACTTGCTGCATTAATTTCACTAGATTTTATTTCATGTTGTCTTGAGTTTTTAATTTTGTTTATTCCATAGAAGATAAGCCAAATTCCCCCAATTAATTTCATAATAGCGATGATAGATGTATTTAAACTTAAAATATTGTTTGAAAGGTATATCCCACATACAATGAGCAAACTATCTGACAAGCTACAAATTAAGACGACTATAAATACAAAATTTTTCTTTAGTCCTTGATTGATTACATATAAATTTTGTGGACCTATGGCTATTATTAAAGATGAGCCTATTATAAAACCTTGAATAAAATTAGATATGCTCATATTGTCAAAAAATTAAAATACACTAATTTATGATTATGCGAATTATTTCAACTATAATACTTATAATTTTATTCCCCACATCTATTTTTGCTGAACTACAGAAACCCACTCCTGATATTAAACCTGAGGATGTGGTTAAAATTCAACTGTCGTCATTAATGAATAATAATCAACCATATGTAAATGCAGGTATTGAACAAACTTGGGAATTTGCTCATCCTTCTAATAGAGCATTCACTGGACCAATTCAGAGATTTACTCAAATGATGTATGCTCCGTCTTATGCTGTAATGCTAGATCACAAAAAACATGACATTCTTGAAGTAAAATTAGATAATAATGCTGCATACTTTTTCATCGAATTAACTTCTGCTGAAGGAATGATGTTTGGATTTAAATGGACATTAGAAAAAGTAATAGAAGAGGGAGTATTTAAAGATTGTTGGATGACTACTGCTGTATCAACGCCAATGCCTCTTTCAACTTCATCATAATGTGTGGAAGATTTGCAAGCTATAAAAATCTCAATAAATTAAAAAAAATATTTAATGTTATTAATTCTGATTTTAATCTAACTCAGTCTTACAATATCTCACCTGGGCAAGATGTTAACATTATATTGAATTATAAATTTGAAAATTATCTCTTGTCATCGAATTGGGGATATAACTTTATAAATAGCAAAACTCAAAATAATCAAAGTGTTATTAATAGCAGAATTGAAACTATTAATTCTAAACTTCTTTTCAGAGACTCATTTATAAAAAGAAAATGTATTATTCCTTCCAATGGTTACTTTGAGTGGAGTCAAAATGAAGGAGAAAAAAAACCTTATTTCATTCAATTAGGCGCTGGTGAATTGATCTATTTTGCTGGTGTATGGAGAAAAGAAAAATACAATGATGATAAACGAAGAGTTTTCTCAATTATTACAAAAGCTGCAAATTCAAATGTAAATAAAATCCATGACAGAATGCCGGTAGTTTTAAACGCTAATTCAGCACAAGATTATCTGGAGATTAAGGATGACAATTTAGACTTTAACAACTTTGATGATGTTGATTTAAAATTTACTGAAGTTTCAAAGTATGTAAATAGCCCAAAAAATAATGATGAAAAATGTATTGCAACCATAAATTAGTAATAGAAAATTTATTTTATTTTTGTTAATACAAACTAATGAATATTTTCAAAAAAAATGAATTTTGGCTTTTAATGTTTTCTATTGGCTTACTGTATTGGTTGTTTAATCCTTCTGTGTTAATGACCTTGGTAATGATCGTGCCTTTGCTTTTAGCCACAACTGCTAAGAAATAATTATACCAGTAATCAATTTATTTATTAATTATGACCAAATCTATTAAAATTAAATTAAATCTTACCGACAATACAGTATTTGATACTTCAAAATTAAATAACAAAACTGTTCTATTTTTCTACCCAAAAGCAATGACAAGTGGTTGCTCAATTGAAGTGCAAGATTTTCAAAAAAAACTAACAACTTTTAAAAAACTTGGCTTTGATGTTTTTGGAGCATCTAAAGACACAGTTGAAAAAAATACAAAATTCTCTGATAAATATAAACTTAAATATGAACTAGGTTCAGACTTAAGTGATGCATGTGAAAAGTTAGGGATATGGATTGAAAAATCAATGTATGGAAAGAAATACTTTGGTATTAATAGATCCACATTTATTTTAGATAAAAAAGGTAAAATCTTGCATAGTTGGTCAAAAGTAAAAGTTAAAGATCACGTAGAAGAAGTCATTTCATTTATTAAAGAGAATAAAATTTAAGTTTATTCAATTCTACCTAGTTTTTTTTGTCTTCTTATTACAAACAATCCGCTTAAACTAATTATAGTTGCGCCAATAACCATGTTTGTTGAAGGTATCTCATTTAATACTAAGTATCCAAAAATCATACCAAATACGATTACTGAATATCTTGCTGATGCAGTTAGTGATAGTGGCGCATAAAATATTGTAAGAACAGAAAAGATATAGGCAATAGTTAAAAATATACTTGAGATAAATAGATTAGGTAAGTATTCAATCTTAAATGTAAATTCAAAAAATAAAGACCCAACTCCAGAAAATAATGTCATTAATATAGAGGTTATGAATATAATTTCAAAACTATTTGTTTTAGTTGCTATTCCTTTGGTTGCAATATCTCTTATTGTTAAGAAGACTGCAGCAATAATTGGAAAAATATATAAATAATTAAAACTAATATTTTGAGGATTTACGACAAAAATAACTCCAATAAATCCTATCGCTACTGCACCCCATCTTCTCACTCCTACCTTTTCTTTTAAAAATAAAAATGCAAAAATGGTTACAAAAAACGGATTAGTCATTAACAACGTATAAACTTCAGCAACTGGTAATAAAATCAAGCCTGTAAAAAAACATATTGCAGTTAAGACTTCATAAATCCCTCTTTGATGATACTTTTTTATCTTTATAATATTTACTATGTTTTTTTTCTCATAGAAAACTAAAAACATAAGAATTAAAAAAGTAGTTATTAGCCCTCTTAGAAAGATTATGTTTATAACCGACATATTATTTGATGAGTCAATGACGATTTCTTTCACCAAAGTGTCATTTATAGAAAAAGATAATTGTCCCAACATCATAAATATGATGCCTATTAAACCTGCTGATAAAATATACTTGCGTTTCATTATAAAAAAAAATATTTAGTCTCTATAATGCTTAAATCCAATCATTCACACCATCTTTATGGTTTTACTGATCTAAAAACTCTTAACGAAAGGGGTCCCGTTGTAATTTCACATGGGAAAGGTATTTATGTTTATGATATTTATAATAAAAAATATTTAGATGCTAATTCTGGTTTATGGAATGCTTGTGCAGGTTTTGATCATCCGGGCTTAATAGAGGTCGCACAAAAACAATATGCTAAATTTGCAGGGTACCATTCTTTATTTGGAAGATTGCCTGAGGAAACTCTAGAATTATCTGATAAGATTATAGAAGTTTCACCATTTGATGATGGTAGAGTTTTCTTCTGTAATTCTGGCTCTGAAGCAAATGATACCATGATTAAAATGTTATGGATGTTAAATGCAAGAAAAGGAAATCCTCAAAAAAGAAAAATAATTACAAGAATTAATGGCTATCATGGTGTAACTTTGGGCGCCGCTTCAATGACAGGCAAACCTTATAATGGAGAATTTCAACTACCCCTTGATGGTTTCATTCATGCTGATTGTCCTCACTATTGGAAATTTGGGAAAGAAGATGAAACTGAAGATGACTTTTCTAAAAGAATGGCAAATAATTTAGAAGAACTTATATTGAAAGAAGGTGCTGAAACAATAGCAGGATTTGTTGCTGAGCCTGTTCAAGGAGCAGGGGGCGTTATTCCTCCATCTAAAAATTATTTTGACTTAATTCAACCTATTTTAAAAAAACATAACATACCTCTTGTTGCTGATGAAGTAATATGTGGCTTTGGGAGAACTGGTAATTTATGGGGGTGTGAAACTTATAATATTAAACCAGATATAATTATTTCATCAAAATGTTTAACTGCTGGATACTTTCCAATGGGAGCAGTTATTGTAAGTAAAGGATTTGCAGATGAATTTACCTCCATTTCTGAAGATGCTGAAGAATTTCCGCACGGTTTTACAGCAGGAGGCCATCCTGTTGGTTGTGCAATAGCATTAAAGGCTATTGATGTAATTATTAACGAAGGTTTGTTAGAAAACGTAAAGAATGTATCTCCTTATTTTCATGAAAGACTTCAAGAATTTAACCAATATGAACACATAGGTGAAACCAGAGGTATTGGTCTTATGGCCGCTTTAGAAATGGTTAAAAATAAAGAAACAAAAGAGCCTTTTGAGGGCCATTTAAATATGGGTGATAAAGTAGCTAATATGTCTATTGATAACGGTTTAATATGCAGACCTTTAGGTCCGGCAATTGTTTTATGTCCTCAATTTATTATTAATAAAAAACAAATTGACGAAATGTTTGACAGCTTACACAGTACTTTAAAACAAGCATTTAATTAGTTTCGTATTTAACAATAAAACCAGAGTAGGTTACATTACTGATAATATTGTTAGGTATTACCCCTTCAACTAAAGCTAATTCAGGACCAGTTTTTGATTTTTCTGTAATAGAGAGTATTGATTGCATATTTCCCTGAATGATAGCTTCAACTTCATCTTTGCTCTCTTTATTTTGAACATATCCATTCAAACCTAACGAAATTGCTAAATCGCTAAACCAGTGTCTAAATCCAACATTTTGGACTTTACCTTTAATTATTAATCTATAAGTTTTAATTTCACTGTTATTCATTGTCCTACATTTATAAATATAAGAACAATATTTGTAGATACAATCTTTAAATTTGAAATTATGTCAAAAAATATCATACTTGCTTCTTCAGCTTTATTAATAGCAGGGATATTTTTTGTATTAAATGATGCTATTATTAATTACCTATCTTCGATCAATATTCAGTTTTATCATTTTATATTTTATGGCTCACCTTCATACTTAACTGTTCCAGCTTTCCTTTTTTTTAAAGGAGATTTAAAAAAACATATAGTAAGTTCAAATTATTATGTTGTCATTTTTAGGTCAATTACATTTGCTCCAATGCCTTTTATTACCTTTATTTCATTAAAACATATAAGCTTGCCAGAATTCACAACATTAAATATGGCTGCGCCCTTGATAGCTGCGGTATTTGCTTATATTTTTTTAAAAGAAAAATTAAATAAATTTATTTATTTTTCACTAGCAATTGGTTTCACTGGTGTTTTGCTTGTTGTGCAACCTGGTTTTGAAAACTTTAATATTTATTTTTTAGTCACTCTGCTTGGTGTTGTATTGATTACTTCAACAACAACAATTGTAAATAAGTTTAATAATGTAACAACAGCTATCGGATTTTTTATATATGGCGGACTTACAGTTCATATAATATCATTTATTTTATTTTTTTATGATCCATTAAAAATTAATTTAGAAATATTTGTATTTATTTCTTTGGCTTCAATATTAATAAATTTAGCAATCTTTTTATCAACTTTTGCTTTTAAAGAAGCTCAAAAATATTATGCTTCAATATTTTGTTTGGTTTATTTACAAATAGTGTGGTCTTCAATTGTTGGTTTTTATTTTTTTAATGAATTTTTAAATTCTTACGCTCTTTTTTGGGGCATTTTTAATTGTATTAAGTGGCTTTGTCTCAATTCCTGGACAATTAAGGCAAGTTAATGAGAAGTAATTATATAGCTATATCACTTAAGGTATTATCAGTTATTTTTTTTGTATTAATGGATGTGTTAATAAAAAAACTTTCATCGGACTTTGATACTTTCCACATTGTTTTTTTCAGATGTTTTTTCGGCTTATTTCCAGTTTTAATTATGGTTGTTATAACAAAAGCACCTTTAAAAACTTCAAAAATTAATTTACATTTATTAAGAGCGGTAATTGCTTGTTTAGCGATGTTTAGTTTTTTTAAAGCTTTTGGTGTTCTGCCTCTAGCAGATGTATCTTCGATAAGTTTTGCAAGTATTATGATTATTACTATCTTAGCGATATTTATTTTAGATGAGAAAGTTGGAGTTCGTAGATGGATCGCAATTTTTTTTGGCTTTATAGGTGTCTTAATTGTTTTTAGGCCAGGCACTTCTTTGTTTAGTTATTTTTCATTATTACCTTTACTTGGTGCTGTTGCCCTATCTTTCGCAGTTATCATAATGAAGAAATTATTAAGTTATGATACTCCACCAACATGTAGTTTTTATCTTCATTTTTTTGTTGCACTAATTTACTTTCCATTTGTCATATTCAATTGGCAACAACCCTCATTAAATTTATGGCTGATTTTAATTGGCATGGGTTTTTGCGGAGGTATAGCCCAGATATTATTAACAAATGCTTATAGATTATCTACAGTTAATCTTTTGCAACCATTTGACTATACTGCAATTATTTGGGCAATTACTTTCGGCCTTATTTTCTTCAATGATTATCCTGATAGATATGTGATTATTGGAAGTATAGTTATTGTTATTTCAACTTATTATATTATTTATAGAGAAGCTAAGTTAGGAAAAAAAATCAACAAGATTAAAATTAACCGAAGGCAAATATGAAAAGAATTTTATTTATTATAATATTTATTACTCAAAATGTCATGGCAGACGGGCTTCAAATTAATAATATTATTGAGGGAGAGGGTGCTGAAATTATTAAACATTCAAAAATTCAAGTTCATTACACGGGCAAACTTCAAGACGGTACTAAATTTGATAGTAGTTATGATAGGGGAGAGCCTTTTAGTTTTCAAATAGGTTTAAGACAAGTAATTGAAGGATGGGAAACTGGACTAATAGGTATGAAGGTTGGGGGCAAAAGAACATTGATTATTCCTCCCGAGTTAGCATACGGTGAAAGAGGTGCTGGAGATCTAATTCCTCCAAACGCTACGTTGACATTTGATGTTGAGTTAGTTGCTGTTCAAGATCCAGGTTATGGTTTTGTAAAAGCTGAAGAGATTAAAATCTTACAAGATGATGATTATAAGTTTATTGATATTCGCACCAAGAAGGACAGAGATAATACAGGTATAATTCCTGGATCATTAGAAATAACAGCATTTGATATTTATGGTAATTTTGTTCCAGAATTTATGGAAACTTTTAGAGAACTTGTCTCATTGGAAGATAATATCGTTTTTATAAGTAATGATGGTGAGATAGCTTCGATGTTAGCGAATGGTTTTGTGGAACAATTAAATGCTAAAAATATGTATGCTTTAAAAGGTGGGATTCAACAATTAATAAAAGAAAATTATAAACTTTTAAAAAAATAGATTTTAAATTTTAAATTTTAATTTTTAAATTTTGATCAGAAGCAGTGCTTAGTATGAATTGCCATGCAGTTCTTCCTGTTCTATTACCTCTTTGGAGACTCCACTGAATTGCTTTTTTATTAATTTCTTCATTATAATCAATATCATAATGGTTACAGTAAGTTTCAATTATTTTTAGATAATCTATCTGTGATAATTTATGAAAACCAATCCATAAACCAAACCTATCGCTAAGACTTATTTTTTCTTCAACACTCTCATCTGTATGTATTGCTGATGATCTTTCATTATCAATCATGTCTCTTGGCATAAGATGTCTTCTATTTGAAGAAACATATAACAAAATATTTGTCGGTTGGTTTTGTATACTTCCATCTAATGTAGATTTAATAATTTTATAATCACTATCAATTTTTTCAAAAGATAAGTCATCAATAAAAATAATGAATCTAAAATGATTATATTTTCCTAAAATTGAATAAATATATTCAATATCAAAAATATCATTTTTATTTAACTGTATAAGATTTAATTTTTTATATGAAATTAAGATTTTATGAAAAACAGATTTGATTAAAGAACTCTTACCGTTGCCTCTTGCGCCCCATAGTAACGCATTATTAGTAAAATTTCCTTCAGCAAAATTTATTGTATTTTTTAAGAGTATTTCTTTCTGACTATCCACTCCAATAATTAGTTTTAAATCCAGAGGTTTGAATTGCTTGATAGTTTCAATATTTTTCTTTTTACTGTTCCAAATAAAGTAAGAGTTTTGCTTTATTTTTTCTTTAAAAAAATAGTTTTTTAAAAACATGTATTTTTCTTAGTTTAATTGCTTTTTTCTTTTACACAGTATAAGAAATCACTCAATTTAATAATCAAGGGAAATTATGGAATCTATCGGCGCTTTTCTACCATTAATTTTGATTTTTGGTGTTTTTTATATCTTGTTAATACGACCTCAGCAAAAAAAGGTTAAAGCACATCGTGAAATGTTAAATAACTTACGTAGAGGTGATAAAATCATAACTTCTGGTGGAATAATTGGAACAGTGAATAAAGTTGCAGATAATAGAGAATTGCAAGTTCAAGTTTCAGAAAATGTTGAGATAAAAATAGCGCCTGGAATGGTCGCAGATTTATATACTTCAACTGAACCAGATAAAAAAAAACCTACAAAAGAAAATCAAAATGAAAAAAAAGGTGGATTATTTTCAGGTCTATTAGGTAATAAAAAATAAATAATTATGAAAAATTATCCTTTATGGAAGATTTTTATAGTTTTTATTTTAGTATCTTTAGGAGTGGTTTTTGCTATTCCATCAATATTATATCAAGAAGATACTGGAAACTGGTATCTAGACAATCGTTTAAACCTGGGTTTAGATCTTCAAGGTGGATCATATCTACTTCTTGAAGTTCAAACAGATGTTTTAATTGAAGAAGAGTTTGAGAATTTTAGTGACACTGTTAGAATTATTGCAAGAGAAAATAGAGTTAAAATCAATAACATTGAAAGAATTGATGAAAAGCTTAAGGTTCGGTTTGACTCTGAAGAAAAGCTTGATGAAATAAGAAGTTCATTTTTACAAAATTACCGCTCGGTTAAGTTTACTGTTAAAAATAATATTGCTTCTATTTCAATTGATCAATTATATAGAAAATCCATTAAAGATTCTGCAATTAAACAATCTTTAGAAATTGTAAGAAAAAGAATAGATGAATCTGGTACAAAAGAACCTTTAATTCAGCGATCTGGAAGTGAGAGAATACTTCTTCAATTACCTGGTGTTAAAAACCCAGAAAGGATCAAAGATCTATTAGGTAAAACTGCAAAGTTAAATTTCCACATGGTTGATGATGATGACTCAAAATCATTGTCTCTAAATATTGCTCCATTTGGAAAAATGATTGTTTCAGATATTAATAATGAAGAGGTAAAATATTTATTAGAGAAGAAATCAAGGGTTGGAGGTGAAAATTTAATAGATGCAAATGCATCATTTGATCCAACTGAAGGTCACGCAGTTTCTTTCAGGTTTGATACAACTGGTGCTCAAAAATTTGGTAAAGCTACTTCAGAAAATATTGGAAAAAGATTTGCAGTAGTCTTAGACGGTGTTGTTATCACTGCACCTGTTATTAATTCTGCTATAACTGGTGGTTCAGGTATTATAACTGGAAATTTCACTTCACAAGAAGCAGCAGATCTTGCTGTTTTATTAAGAGCAGGTGCTTTGCCTGCCCCACTTGAGATTGTTGAAGAACGTTCAGTAGGTCCTGGCTTAGGAGCTGATTCTATTGCTGCAGGTAAAATTGCATCATTAATTGGAATGATACTTGTTTGTATTTTTATGATACTTATTTATGGATCTTTTGGCGTAATTGCTAATATCTCACTTATTGCCAATCTTTTTATAATTGTATCTTTATTAGGAACTATTGGAGCTACTTTGACACTTCCTGGTATAGCAGGGATTGTTCTTACTATTGGTATGGCAGTTGATGCTAACGTTTTAATTTTTGAAAGAATAAAAGAAGAGAGCGTTAAAAATAAAAAAATTTATGAAACTATCAAAAAAGGGTTTGATAGGGCACTCTCAACTATTTTAGATGCAAATATTACAACTTTAATTGCCTCATTATTGTTATTTGTATTTGGATCAGGTCCAATAAAAGGATTTTCTATTACTTTGTCTTTAGGTGTAATTGCTTCTATGTTTACTGCACTTATGCTTACCAATCTATTAGTTCACTTTTACGTTTCATTTACTTCTAAAAAGGAGATTAATTTATAATGTTTGGTTTAAATAAAATTATACCCGTTGACTCAGATTATAAATTTCTCAATTTTAGAAAAAATTTTTATATAGCATCAGGTATTGCAATATTTTTATCTTTGCTTCTTTTATTTTTTAAAGGATTGAATTTAGGTATAGATTTTAAAGGTGGTACGCTAATTGAAATTAGTACAAATAATAGCAGCATTGGTGAATTAAGAGATATATTATCACCTAATTTTAATGAAGTTTCACTTCAAGAATTTGGCGATGATCAAACAATAATTATTAGACTTCAAAATGAAAATAATCAGGAAAGTATTGAAACTGTAAATAAAGTAAAACAACTTATTAATGATAAAGTTTCTGAATTTAGAAGGTCTGAATTTGTAGGACCCACTGTTAGTTCTGAATTATTATGGAAGGGTTTTCAGGCAGTATCTTTTGCCTTAATGGCAATTCTAATCTATATTTGGTTACGTTTTGAATGGCAATTTGGTTTCGGTGCCGTTGTAGCTTTAACTCACGATGTTTTATTTACTCTTGGCGTTCTATCAATTCTAAATGTAGAGTTTTCTTTATCAACGATAGCTGCTGTTCTTACAATAGCAGGTTATTCAATTAATGATACTGTCGTAATTTTTGATAGGGTAAGAGAAAATTTGAGAAAATATAAAAATATTGATCTGATAGATGTTTTTAATATGTCTATAAACAATACTTTATCTCGTACTGTGATGACTAGCATTACAACTCTTTTAGCTCTTATTTCTCTCTATTTATTTGGAGGAGAGGTTATCAAACCTTTTGCCTTAACAATGATTATAGGTGTTTTAATAGGTACTTATTCATCTATTTTTATTGCGGTCCCAACTCTTTTAGTTTTTAAGTTCAGACCGCAAGATGAAGATGAAAATGAAAATTAACTTACATGTTTTTAGAAAACTGTTCTGATACTTTTTCCCAGTTAACAAGATTGTCGATAAAAGCCCTTAAATAATCTGGACGTCTATTTTTGTAATCAACATAATAGGAATGCTCCCATACATCACAACCTAATAATGGAGTATGACCATGCACTATAGGATTTTCAGCATTAGGAGTTTTCGTAATCTCTAATTTTCCATTATTTAATACAAGCCAGCACCAGCCAGAACCAAATTGTCCTATTCCCGCATTTATGAATGCTTCCTTCATACTCTCAACAGATCCAAAATCTTCATTTATTTTATTTTCTAGTTCTGATGGGATTTTTCCATTAGGATTATGTTTCATTATTTCCCAAAAATGCATATGATTAAGATGTTGAGAAACATTATTAAAAACAGGTGCATTTTTATTGTATGAATTTTTTACAATGTCTTCAATTGAGTCTTCATTAAAATTATTTTCTTTAATAAATTTATTACCATTAGTTACATATGCCATATGATGTTTATCATGATGTAACTCTAAAGTTTCAGCAGACATATAAGGTGCTAAAGCATCTTTACTATATGGTAAATCAGGTAATTCTAAATTTATCATTTGTTATTCCTTTAATTATAAAATTTGTTTAAGAAAACCACCTGTAAAGCTTTTTTTGACATTTGCAATATCTTCAGGGGTTCCCTTACCAACGATCTGACCTCCCTTTATACCTCCAAGAGGCCCTAAATCAATTAAGTAATCTGCAGTTTTAATAACATCCAGATTATGTTCAATTACTATCACTGTGTTACCTTCATCAACTAATTTGTGAAGAATTTTTAATAATTTATTTACATCTTCAAAGTGTAAACCAGTTGTTGGTTCATCTAAAATATATAAAGTTTTTCCTGTAGATCTTTTTGATAGTTCTTTAGATAGCTTTATTCGTTGTGCTTCTCCACCCGATAATGTCGTAGCGGATTGACCAATCTTTATGTAATCAAGCCCAACTTCCATTAAGGTTTTTAATTTTTGTTTTATAGAAGGGATTTTGGAGAAAAAATTATAACCTTCTTCAACAGTCATATCTAAAACATCGGCAATAGACTTATTATTATATTTTACTTCAAGTGTTTCTCTGTTGTAACGTTTGCCTTTGCAGATATCGCATTCTACATAAACATCAGCAAGAAAATGCATTTCAATTTTTTTAACTCCATCACCTTCACAAGACTCACATCTCCCACCTTTAACATTAAAAGAAAATCTTCCTGGTTTGTAACCCCTTGCTGCAGACTCATTAAGTCCTGCATACCAATCTCTTATTGGCGTAAAACATCCTGTGTAAGTTGCTGGATTTGATCTAGGTGTTCTGCCAATAGGTGACTGATCTATATCAATCACCTTATCAATATTTTTTATTCCTTTAAAATTAAAATAACTTTCATCTTTATTTAGTGATTTGTTAAAATACTCATCAACCCTTTTATATAGCGTATCTATTATTAAAGATGATTTTCCACTTCCAGAAACTCCTGTAACACAAATAAAATTACCTAAAGGAAATTTAACTTCTAAATTGTTAAGGTTATTTGTTTTAATTTTTTGTAAAGTGAATACTTTATTTTTATTAAATATTCTTCTTTTTTTCGGAACATCAATTTTTTTCTTTTTATTAAGATATTGAGCGGTTAAGCTCAATTTATTTTTAAGAATTTTTTTAAGGTTTCCTTCAGCAACTACCTCGCCTCCATGAACACCAGCTTTTACACCTATATCAATAATATGATCAGCTTGTTTTATTGCGTCCTCATCATGCTCTACAACAATTACGGTATTACCAAGATCTCTTAATTTAAATAATGTATTTATTAGTTGTTGGTTATCTTTTTGATGAAGGCCTATAGAGGGTTCATCAAGAACATAAAGAACTCCTGTTAACCCTGAACCTATCTGACTAGCTAATCTAATTCTCTGACTTTCTCCTCCTGATAAGCTTTTACTTGCCCGTGAAAGTGAAAGATAATCTAATCCCACTCTGTTTAAAAATTCTAACCTATCTTTTATTTCTTTAATTACACCTTCTGCTATTTTATTTTCATTTGAAGATAAATTTTGCTTTAATTTGTTGAACCAATCAAAACAGTCATCAATAGATTTTCTTGTTATTTCTCCTATGTGACTATTAGCTATTTTTACGGCTAAAGCTTTTTTATTTAAACGAAATCCATTACAAACTTCACAATCTCTTTCTGAAAGATATTTTTCTAGTTCATATTGTACCCACCATCTTTCAGTTTCAGAATATTTTCTATCAATAAAGTTAATTATTCCTTCAAAATCACTAATAAAATTTTCACTATTACCTTCATCACCATACAATATGATATTTTGAATATCTTTAGGAATTTTATACCAAGGAGTCTTAATATTTATTTTATATACCTTTAAAATTTTGGATATAGTTTCAACAAAAAATTTTTTTTGATAACCAAAAACCTTAGTTTCCCATGGTTTAATTGCTCCATTTAAAATGGATCTTGAGTCATCTGGAACAATTTTTTTATCATCAAAATACTTTTCTACACCTATTCCATCACACTCTTCACAAGCTCCCATGGGAGCATTAAAACTAAATAGCCTAGGTTCAATTTCTTCAATTGAAAATCCAGATACGGGACATGCAAATTTTGAAGAAAAAGTTGTTATTTTTTTAGTTTCTAAATTCTCTAGGTAAACTAAACCATCAGAAAGAGTTAAAGCCACTTCTACACTCTCTGCTAGTCTTTGCTGAATATTATTTTTTATAACTAATCTATCAACTAAAACATCAATGTTATGTTTAAAATTTTTCTTTAGATTGGGAACATCATCTATTTCATAAATGCTTCCATCTACTTTTAATCTTTGAAATCCTTTTTTCTTTAGCTCTTCAATTTCTTTTTTATATTCACCCTTTCTATCCCTGACAATTGGAGACAGTATGTAAGCTTTGTTATTTTTATTTGTGTTAATAATATTGTCACAAATTTCACTTACAGTTTGAGATTTGATGGGAAGTCCTGTTGTGGGAGAATAGGGTATGCCTACTCTAGCAAATAAAACTCTTAAATAATCATAAATTTCCGTAACAGTTCCTACTGTACTCCTTGGATTTTTTTGAGTAGTTTTTTGTTCAATTGAAATCGCTGGAGACAATCCCTCTATAGCGTCTACATCGGGCTTGTTCATCATTTGCAAAAATTGTCTGGCGTATGCAGATAAACTTTCAACATATTTTCTTTGCCCTTCAGAATATATTGTATCAAAAGCTAAAGTTGATTTTCCTGAACCACTTACTCCAGTTATTACAACAAGTTTATTTTTAGGAATTTCTAAACTAATATTTTTTAGATTGTGCTCTCTTGCACCTTTTATAACAATTTTATCTTGATTCATTAATTTACTGATGGTTTATTCAAACAATTTGTTATAAAGATATATATACAAAATTTATGGTTGGTAGTGTTAATAAGGTAATACTTTTAGGTAATTTAGGACGAGATCCTGAGATCAGATCTATGCAATCTGGAAGTAAAATGGCAAATTTTTCAATAGCTACATCTAAACGTTGGAAGGATCGCAATACTCAAGAGCAAAAAGAAAAAACCTCATGGCACAATATTGTCATTTTTGGGGATGGTCTTGTTGATATAGTCGAAAAATATGTAAAAAAGGGCTCTAAAGTTTATGTTGAGGGTGAACTTCAAACACGCAAATGGCAGGATCAAGAAGGAAAAGATAGATATACAACAGAAGTGATATTACAGGGATATAATTGTAACTTAACATTGCTTGACTCAAGAAATCAGTCGAATAACTCGATTGAAAGTCAGTCTGAGAGTATGCAAGATAACTCTATATCGGATGACAGCTTTGGATCAAACTCATCTGATTCTTCTGATTTAGATGAAGACATTCCTTTTTAATAATTTAATCTAAATAATTAATATAAATAATTGAAAAATATAAATATTTAATTGATTTATTTATATTTTATAAGATTGTATTCCCTAATTGAATTTGTTATAAAATATTCATTATTTTTCCCAGAAAACCAATAAAAAATAGTGTCAGACAATAATATAAACTCAGAAGGCAGTAAGCCAGATAATATATCAAATATTTCCTTAGTTGAGGAAATGCAAAAATCCTACTTAGATTATGCAATGTCAGTAATTGTAAGTAGAGCTTTGCCTGACTGCAGAGATGGTCTTAAACCAGTTCATAGGAGAATCCTATATGCGATGAATGAGTCTGGGTATAATTATAATAAACCCTATAGAAAATCAGCGAGAATAGTTGGTGATGTTATGGGTAAATATCACCCCCATGGTGATGGAGCAATTTACCAGTCTATGGTTAGAATGGCTCAAGATTTTTCCATGAGATTAGAGTTAATTGACGGTCAGGGTAATTTTGGATCATTAGATGGGGATCCCCCTGCAGCAATGAGATATACAGAAGCTAGACTTGCAAAAGTAGCTGAAAAGATTGTTGCTGATTTGGAAAAAGAAACAATAACTTTTCAACCAAACTACGATGACAGCACTTTAGAACCATCTGTTTTACCTGCGCAATATCCAAATTTACTTGTAAATGGCGCATCCGGAATTGCTGTTGGAATGGCCACTAATATTGCTCCTCACAATCTTGGTGAAGTTATTGATGCGACTCTTCATTTGATCGAGAATCCAAATGCACAATTAGAGGATTTGACTAAATACATATTTGGCCCAGACTTTCCAACTGGAGGTCAGATAATTGGAAAAAAAGGTATTATAGATGCTTTTCAAACTGGTAAAGGAGGTGTTGTTCTTAGATCAAAAACTTCAATCGAAAATTTTAAAAAAGATAGAGAGGCAATAATAATTCACGAAATTCCATATCAGGTAAATAAATCTAAGTTAATAGAGAGAATTGCTGAGACAGCAAAAAATAATATTATTGAAGGAATATCTGATCTTAGAGATGAGTCTGATCGTAATGGTGTTCGTGTTGTTGTAGAACTTAAAAAAGATGTTGATGCTAATATTATTTTAAATCAACTTTACAAAAATACACTTCTACAAACTACTTTTAATTCCAATATGCTAGCATTGAATAAAGGTAAGCCTGAACAAATGAATCTTAAGGAAATGTTAGCTGCTTTTATTGATTTCAGAGAAGAAGTTATAACAAAAAGAACAATATTTGATCTAAACAAAGCAAGAGATAAAGCGCATGTTTTATTAGGTTTAGTTGTAGCCAATGCAAATATTGATGAAATAATTGAATTAATCAAATCATCTAAGGACTCTAAAGAAGCTAGACAAAAACTAATAAATAAAAAATGGAAGTTAAATGAACAAAATATAAATTTTATAAAGTTAGTAGACGAGGGAACTACGCAATTAAATAAAAATATATTTACATTAACTGAGGCGCAAGCAAGAGCTATATTGGAACTAAGACTTCATCGTCTAACATCATTAGAGAGGGATGATATTCAAAAAGATTTAGAGCAATTAATTATAGAAATTAGAGGTTATTTAGAAGTTTTACAGTCACGTTCAAAACTTTTGGATGAAATTAAAGATGAATTAGTTAAAATTAAAACAGAATTTGCAACTCCAAGAAAAAGTGAAATTATTGATAGGGAGTATGAAGAAGTTGATGATTTAAAATACATTCAAAAAGAAGATATTGTTATAACTATATCTAATAATGGCTATATTAAAAGATCTCTCCTTGAAAACTACAGAGCACAAAATAGAGGCGGTAAAGGAAAGACAGGAATGTCCACTAGAGAAGAGGATTTTGTAAAAGAAATTCATCTTGCAGACACTCATACTAAATTATTAGTATTCTCATCTTTAGGTAAAGTTTATGCTTTAAAGTCTCATGACATCCCGGAAGCATCTCTTAAGGCGAGAGGTAAGCCAATCGTAAATTTACTTCCTTTTTCTAAAGATGAAAAAATTGCTACTTTTTTACCTCTTCCATTAGAGGAAGACACTTGGCATGAAAGTCTTATAATTTTTGCAACTAAAAATGGCATGGTTAGGAAAAACAAACTTATTGATGTTGCAAAAAGTGGAAAGCGTGAATTAAGAGAAACTGGTAAACTTTCTATTAAGCTTGACTCTAGCGATGAACTGATAGGAATAAAATTGGCAAATAAAGATGATGACATACTTCTTTCATCTAAAAATGGTAAATGCTTAAGATTTCCACTTGAAAAACTCAGACTTTTCTCTGGATTAAATTCCTCTGGAGTCAGGGGAATTAAGCTGGAAAAAAATAATTATGTAATTTCTCAAGCGATACTTAAACATTCCAAAATTGATATGAGTATAAGACAAGATTATCTTAGAGCAGCATCTGAAAATAGAAAGAATACCAGCAGTCTAAGTTCTGAATTTGAAGAACTAAATAAAAATGAAGAATTTCTTTTATCCTTAACTACAAATGGTTACGGAAAGAGATCCTCAGCTTATGAATATAGAATTTCAAATAGAGGCGGCAAAGGTATTACTGGAATTATTACTTCTGAAAAAAATGGTGAAGTTTTAGACTGTTTTGTGATCAATGAAGATGATCAAATTATACTAGTAACTGATAAGGGGCAGATAATACGTATCAACATCAATCAAATTAGAATAGCTGGAAGATCTACTAAAGGAGTTAGCGTATTTAAAATACCTGAAGGAGACTCAATTGTTTCAGTTTCTAGAATTCCAGATATAGAAGCTTAAGATGTCAAAAATCGGAATATATCCCGGAACTTTTGATCCAATGACAAATGGACATTTAAATATAATTCAGAGGTCGCTAAAGGTAGTAGACAAGTTAATTATTGGAGTAGCGGATAATCTAAATAAAAAACCTTTACTTAGTATTGATGAAAGAAAAAATATAATTGCAAATGATATATACTCATTGCAGCAAAATAATAAAAATATAGAAATTCATACTGTTAACGGACTTTTAACTGAGTTTGCAAAAAAATGTGAAGCAGATTGTATTATTAGAGGGTTGAGAGCCGTCTCAGATTTTGAATATGAGTTTCAAATGACTGGAATGAACTATCAATTAAACCCCGAAATTGAGACTATATTTTTAATGTCAGCTGATAATAATTCTTTTATTTCTTCAAATTTAGTTAAAGAAGTTCACAAGCTTGGTGGAGATGTATCAAAATTTGTTTCTGAGAATACGATTAAAATTTTAAATAATAAAAACACATCATCATAGCACTTGCCTTCATTAATTTTGAACTATATAGACATTTTAAGTGGGGCCCTTAGCTCAGTTGGTAGAGCAATTCCCTTTTAAGGAATGGGTCGCAGGTTCGAATCCTGCAGGGCTCACCATTACTTCATGAGGACAACAACTATAAAAAATATCGCAACTGGAATTACCAAGAAATGCGATATTTTATCTAAAAATGATAATTTTTTAGAAGTTGTTTTAGCTGATACTACTATTAAAATAATATTAAAAAAAAAATCAGGTATTTATATCGGCTCCTATAAAAATATGGAGTTTACTTCAGAGGGGTAATTCTATTTTTTAGAATTGATTTTTCATTATCTAAATCTTCTTTTAATAATTGATTAATTTTTTTTTGGCTTATTAACTTTCCCTTTCCAACACCAGGACAATTTACAGATATATCTTTATTCCATACTTTTGTATTCATGTTATCATTCCAAAAAGGCCATGTTCTACATTGAGAGGGTCTGCTTTTGTAAACTGTACACATTTTATCTTTTAAAAAAATACAATTTCCTTTTAATTCATCCTTTTCAGTTAAATGAATAAATCCATTAGTTACTTGACAATATTTATTTTTAAAAGCCTTTAAGGATAATTTAAAATATTTCGAAAATCTTTTTAAGTCAATATTACTCAAGTAGACAAAGCCATAAGCATCTCTTGAAACGCAGCATTTACCAGAGCCTTGACATTCAAATCTTATACCATTTTTATAATTAATTAAATCATCCTGCATTTAATGTCCTTATAGCTGTATCTCTCTCATGTATGTATAACAAATCTTTAAGGTTTTTATTATTTTCTAATTTTGGATCATGATAAATTATTTTTTCTGCATTTAATTTAGCTTCTTCTAATAAATCTCCATCATAACTTAAATCAGCTACATTAAAAGATGGTAATCCTGACTGTCTTTTCCCAAGCATTTCTCCGGGACCTCTTATTTTTAAATCTTCTTCAGCTATGAGAAAACCATCATTAGTTTCTGTCATTATATTTAATCTTTTCTTTGCAGTGTCATTGATGTTTTCTTTATGCAATAAAATACAATAAGAATCTTCATTATTTCTTCCCACACGTCCCCTTAATTGATGTAGCTGAGCCAAACCAAATCTCTCAGCGTGTTCGATAATAATTGTTGTTGCTGATTTTATATCTATACCAACTTCTATTACTGTAGTTGCAACTAAGATTTTGTAATTCTCGTTTTTAAATTTTTCCATTGTCGCTTCTTTATCTTTTTCATTTAATTGACCATGAATAAGCAAGACTTGATTTTTAAATAATTTGTTTAATGAATTATAACGATCGGTTGCTGCTTTTAAATCAAGTTCTTGTGACTCTTCTATAAGAGGGCAAACCCAAAAAAATTTATCATTAGAATTATTTATTTTATTTTTAATTCTTTCGATTAGATTTTTTTCTTTTTTTAATGTTAGCACTGATGTTTTTATAGGTTTTCTTCCAATTGGTTTTTCAATTAATCTGCTTTCATCCATATCGCCGTAAGCTGCTAAAGTTAAAGTTCTAGGTATTGGTGTGGCGCTCATTACTAAAATAGACGGTCTAAACCCTTTGTAATTAAAAGCCATCCTTTGATAGACACCAAATCTATGCTGCTCATCGATAACTGATAAACCTAATCTATTAAAATTTACACCTTCTTGTATTAGTGCATGGGTTCCAATTATGATTTTAGTATCTCCATTTTTAATTTTTTCTAATTTTTCTAATCTTTTTTTGCCTTTATCTTTACCCGTAAGTATATCAATTTCTATTGGAAGTTTATTAATTAGTTTAGCAATATTTTCGTAGTGCTGATATGCCAAGATACTAGTAGGGGCCATTAGCGTTACTTGATACCCAGACTCTATTACTGTAAGCATTGAAATTAGGGCAACTATAGTTTTGCCAGAACCAACATCTCCTTGGAGCAATCTAATCATCTGTTTGTTAGATAAAAGGTCACTTTGTATTTCGCTTAGAACAGTTAGTTGAGAATTAGTTAATTTGAATTCTAAATTTTTAATTAAATTATTTTTGAAGTTATCTTTGCTTTTAAAAGAAATTGATTTTTTTCTTCTATCAATCGTTCTAACTATACAAATTGCTAACTGATGTGCAAATAATTCATCAAAAGCCAACCTCCTTCTATAAAAATTTTTTTCATTGTATGTGTCATCTATTTCTGGATTATGTAATTTTTCTACAGCATCTTTCCAAGAAGTAAATTTATATTTTTCAATCAATATTTTATCAATCCATTCATCTAAATTAGGAACTGATTGCAAAACTTGATTTGATAATTTTATAAAGCTTTTCATGTTTAGCCCTGCTGTTAAACTATAAACAGGCTCTTTCTCTCTTAATAACTGAATATCAGAAATATTTTCTATGCTTGAGGGGTGAGTAATTTGAAATTTATTTTTAAAAAATTCTAGTTTTCCAGAAATCATTTTTATGCTTTTGATCGGTAATATTGATCTTACAACAGGGTGTCTTGCATTAAAATAAACAATATCTATTGGTGTTTCGTTAGCCAAGCAACTTACTTTGTATGGTTGTCTTCTGAATTTTGATGGATAATGTTTTATAACTTCTATTTTTAAAGTAACTAATTGATTTATAGGTGCGTCATGAATATTTTCATAATATTTTTTTTCAATAATTCTGTAAGGAAAATGCCATAAGAAATGCACATTTAATTTTATCCCTAATTTATTTATAATGTTTTCTAATTTTGGCCCAACACCCTTTAATTTATTGATTGGAGAGAGTAATAAGTCTAAATGTGCAGGTCTCATAGAATATTATAATATTTTTACTATATTCTATTATTAATTATATGACATTAAATTCACTAAAAAAGATTATCAAATACAGGTCAAATTACTCAGGTACCAAAGAGACCGATATATTATATAAAAAATATTTTATTAATAATTTAAATAGGTTTAGTGAAAATGAATTAAAGTTATTGAAATCAGTATTTGATATTTACTCAGATGGTGAAATTTACGAAATTCTTACAAATAAAATTAGAGCAAATATAGAATTTAAAAATCTTTTTGAAAAAATATTAAAATTTTAATGAAATCAATAGGTCCTGTAATTGAGAAAACTGAAGCTTTTATAATTTCTGAAATATTCCATAAGAGTGATACATCTTTAGTTTATATAGGAAAAGATGATAGAGAAATAATAAATATCAAAAATAAATTAACTTGGGTGCTTCCAGACCAATTAGTTCTTCTTTATAAAGCTTGGGATCAAATCCCATATGATAATATTTCACCCTCTAAAGAAATTCAAACATCTCGATTAGAAACTCTTTTTCACCTTAGCTCTAATAATGAGAGTAAAATTATTGTTTTAACGACTTTGAATGCAATAGTTCAGAAAACTTTACCTAAAAATGAAATCAAAAAAAACTTTATATCAATTTCGAAAAATTCAAAAATAAAAATAGATAATATTCTGCTTGTACTTATTAAATTAGGGTATGAGAGAACTGCATTAGTAAGAGATAAATCTGAATTTGCTATAAGAGGCTCAATAATTGATATTTTTCTTCCTCAATTTGATAAGCCAATTAGAATTGATTTATTTGATGATGAAATTGAGTCAATTTTTGAATTTGATCCTATCACCCAAAAAAGACTCAATAAATCGAGCATAAAGTCATTTAAGCTTAATCCAAGTAGTGAATTAATTATAGATAATAAAAACTTAGAAAAATTTAGATCAGAATTTAGATCTATATTTCAAAATTTTAGAAAAAGTCAAACTTACGAAATGTTTTCCTCAGGAATAATCCCTTCTGGGGGCGAACAATTTCTTCCTTTATTTTATGACAATTTAGAAACATTATTTGATTATTGTAAGGATAGTCAGATATTAGTTCATAATGACATTATTGAATTATTTGATGAAAGAACTGAAAATTTAAATGATTACTTTGAAGCAAGAAATATTTCTAAAGACTCTTTTTTTTTAAAGCCACATAATTTATTTATAGATAAGGATTATTTTGATCAAATTTTAACTAATTTTCCTATTATAAAATTATCATTATTTAATAGTGAGGGTGATACTCCAACAAATTTAAAAAAAATAAACAATATATCTTCAATTAGAGAGAGTATTGATTTTGACTTTATAAAAAAATTTTTTGATATTAACACGGCTAGTAAAAAAATAATTATATGCTGTAACTCTGAAGGATCACTTGAAAAAGTTTATAATATATTAAATGATAACATTTTTATTTCCCCAGTAGAGATTGAAAATTTATCAGATTTATCTGAAGAAAAAATACATATAACAGTTTTAGAGTTAGAGGAGTCTTTTGAATTAAATAATATAATTTTTATTAACGAAAAAACTATTTTTGGATACTCATTAGCTGTTAAGTCGAGGAAAAAAGATCAAAAAAAGAAATTTCTTTTTGAAGAGTTAAATAAGTTATCACAAGGCTCATTATTAGTGCATTCTGAATATGGTATTTGTAGGTTTAATAATATAAAAAAAATAGAATTAAACGATTCTGTTCATGATTGCTTGGAGCTTGAGTTTGCAGATACTCAAAAGCTTTTTTTGCCAGTTGAAAATCTTAATTATATTACAAAATATGGAGATGAAGATGAAAATTCTATTAATTTAGATAGATTGGGAGCTTCTAGTTGGCAAAAAAGAAAAGCAGAGGCTAAAAAGAAAATAAGAGATGCTGCAAAAAAATTAATTAAGATTGCTTCAAAAAGACTACAATCTAAATCCCTTCCTATTAATACTGGAAATACAGAATATGATAAGTTTTGTAGTACATTTCCTTATGTTGAAACTGATGACCAATTAAGTGCCATTAATGACGTAATAGATGATTTTGGGAGAGGTACACCTAGTGATAGGCTTATAGTAGGAGATGTCGCTTTTGGTAAGACGGAAGTAATAATTAGAGCTTTATTTCTTGCGGCAAAATCAAATATTCAGTCAATTGTTTTTGTTCCAACCACTCTTTTATCACGACAGCATTATAATAATTTTGTAAAAAGATTTAGTCTTTTTAATATTAATATAGCTGAGGTTTCACGTTTAGTATCGCAAAAAGAAAAAAAACAAATTTTTAGTGATTGTGCTGAAGGAAAAATTGACATTCTTATTGGAACGCATGCTTTATTAAGTGATAAGTTAAGATTTAAAAATTTAGGATTAATTATTTATGATGAAGAGCAAAAACTTGGCACATTACAAAAGGAAAAATTCAAAGAGATTGCGCCAAATGCCCATGTCTTAGCATTATCTGCTACTCCTATACCAAGAACTCTCTCAATGTCTTTATCTGGGGTAAAAGATTTAAGCCTAATTTTAACCGCACCTTTTGAAAGACTAGCTGTTAGAAGCTATGTTGCAAAATTTGATGAAATAACAATTAAAGAAGCTATTAAAAGAGAAGTTTATGGAAGGAAAAATGGTGTTTATTTTGTGACACCAAGAAAAAAAGATATTCCATTTATCGAAAATTTCTTAAAAGAAAATCTTCCTGAAATTAAGTATGTCGTAACACACGGTCAATTAGCTCCTTCATTGTTGGAAAGCAGAATAACTAAGTTCTATAATCAAGAAGTCCCCCTAATGGTCAGTACTAATATTATTGAAAATGGTTTAGACTTACCACACGTTAATACTATAATTGTTTATAGATCTAATTTATTTTCTTTGGCTGCTCTTTATCAACTAAAGGGTAGAGTGGGTCGTTCATCTAAAAGAGGTTATGCTTACATTACATATAAAGAAAATGAACTTAAGGATAATGGTAAAAAAAGACTTTCAATAATTAATTCAGCAGAGTCTCTTGGGGCTGGATTTAATATAGCCTCACAAGATCTTGAAATAAGAGGAGGAGGGTCAATAATAGGTGAAGAACAAAGCGGTTTTATTAGAGAGATTGGAACTGAACTTTATCATCAGATGTTAGAAGAAGAAATTTTATTTCAAAAACAAAAAACATCAAATGATAATCACTCTAAAGATATTTTTCAGCCAACAATTAAAATACCTGAAGAAATATTTATCCCTGATGAATTTATTGATGATTTGGATTTAAGACTCTCAATTTATAAAAGAATATCCAGTGTTACTAATAATGAAGAGTTGTCTAACTTAATTATTGAGTTAAGAGATAGATTTGGTCCAATTCCAAAAGAATTAAATAATTTATTTAATATAATCGAAATAAAAATATTGTGCATTGAATATAATGTAGAACAATTTGAATTTAGTAGAAAAGGTATAGTAATTGGATTTTATATGAATAAACCACACAATCCTCAAAAGTTATTAGATTTATCAATGAATAGACATAGTCAGTTTACCCTAAGACCAGATCAAAAAATATTTTATGATTTTATGGGACAATTAAATTCAAATAGATTTGAGCTTTCAAAAAAAATTCTTGATAGGGTTAAATAATTTTTTTTATATGATATTAGTGGCGGAGAGACAGAGATTCGAACTCTGGAAGGTGTTGCCACCTTGCCGGTTTTCAAGACCGGTGCTTTCAACCGCTCAGCCATCTCTCCGTTTTTGCGAGTTTTGTTATACTTTTAATTAAATTAAAGTCAAAATATAAAGGATAATAAAATATACGAATTAAGAAAAATTTGTTACTTTAATATAATGTTTCTTAAATATTTTTTATTTATTATCGTATTCTTTGCAACTACTATAAGCGCTTGTGAAAAACCAAAAATGCCCTCTAATGATGATTGGAACAATTGGCTTCAGGAAGTAAGAAAAGAAGCTCTTGATATCGGAATTAGTAATAAATCAGTCAACTTGTATCTATCAGATGTTAAACCTCAAAAAAAAATTATATTGCGTGATAGGTGTCAACCTGAGTCCACTATAACTCTTAAAGAGTATTTGTATTATCGAGTCGACAAATCAAGAATAGTTGCAGGTAAAAATATGCTTAAACAGTATGATGATCTACTATTAGAAATTTCTAATTTTTTTGGAATTCAGCCAAGATTTATTATAGCAGTTTTAGGTATGGAGAGCTTTTATGGAAGAAACCAAGGTAAAATTGATACAATTACTGCAGTAACAACACTTGCCTTTGATCGTAGGAGGAGTAATTTTTATCGAAAACAATTATTTGCAGCTCTAAAGATATTAGATGACGAACTTGTTCCTTCAGGACAATTAATTGGAAGTTGGGGTGGGGCAGTTGGTATGACTCAAATGATTCCAACTACCTTCTTAGAAAGTGCATATGATTGGGATGGAGGAGGAATTGATATATGGAATAGTTTTGCAGATGCTTTTGCCAGTACGGCAAATTATTTAACATCTATAAATAAGAATCCTTGGTCAATAGATAGTACTTGGGGCAGAGAAGTTTTGCCACCAAAAAATATTAAAATTTTTTATTCTTCTTTAGAGCAGGAAAATCCAAAAGGTTGCGGAGCAGTAAAAAGAAGATCAATTCCTAAAACATTACCCGAATGGTCAGAATTAGGCTTCAAAACTATTGATAATAGTGACTTACCAAAAAGAGCAGACCTAGAAGCACGTTTAGTGGCTCCTGATGGAATTGACGGAAGAATGTTTTTAGTTTATCCAAATTATAAAAATATTTTGTATTATAATTGCTCTTCTTATTATGCTTTATCAATAGGATTATTAAGTGATGAAATTAATAATTAGTTTACTTTTTTTTTTATTAATTTCATGTGAGCAAATTTCTAAAGAAGAAGTCATAAATACAATAGAAGATACTAAAGAAACTATTGTAAAAAAAACTATCAAATCACCAGATACATCTAATAAAGTAAAAATTAAAGTTGAAGAAGATAAGGATAATAAAAATAAAATTTTTTATCTAATTGGTGAGCCTTATTACATTGAGGGTGTAAAATACGTACCTGAAGAAAATTATTTTTATCAAGAAATAGGTTTAGCAACTTTTTATGATAAAGAACTTCATAATAAGAGAACTGCTAATAATGACCTCAACAAAGTTACTGAATTATTAGGCAGACACAAAACTTTACCTTTACCAAGTATTGTCAAAATAACAAATCTTGAAAATGGTTTGTCTTTAACAATTAAAATTATTGATAGACATGATGATAATACATCTATTATTCAAGTATCAAGAAAGGTAGCGCAGCTTTTACGTTTTTATAAAAATAAAATAACAAAAACAAAAGTTGAAATATTATCTGATCCTAGTAGACAATGGAAAAATGTCACCATGTCAATAAATGATAAAGATTTTAATAATACTGTGGAGTCTGCCCCCACTGAAATAGTCTCAATTTCTAATATTGATGAAGATTTGAATACATCTGAAGGCCAAACCGAGGATATAAAAATTGAACAACCAATAGAGCTTGGCTTTGAAGAAGTGGATCAATTAGATCTTTATTTGCATGTGAATAATTTCAAAAATTATCAGGATATAAAAAATATTGTAAATGAAATTAACTTTTCAGATAAATATACTTCAGAGAATATAGGTAACTTTTACAAATTAATTATTGGTCCAATTGACAATAAAACAGCTGATAAATTACTTTCGACATTTATTAGCAAAGGTTATAAGGAGAGCAAATTAATTTTAAATTAATCATACTTGAAACATATTTAATAATTATAAATATTTTATGAAAAAATTATTTCTTACAATCTTAATATCTTTTATTTTATTTTCTTCAAAACTATACGCAATTGATACAAAAGCTGAGCAAGCTATAGTTATGGATTTTGATACAAACGAAATACTTTTTGAAAAAAATTCAAATTCAAAAACCCCTCCAGCTTCTATGACAAAGATCATGACGGTTTATGCGGCCTTTGACAGACTTAAGAATACAGATTTATCTATAGAAAACGAATGTATAGTTTCTGCTAAGGCTTACAAAATGGGCGGTTCTAGAACTTTTCTAGAAATAGATGACAAGGTATCAATCGATGAGCTTCTTAAAGGAATTATTATTCAGTCCGGTAATGATGCTTCTGTTGCTTTAGCGGAATGCTTGGCTGGAACTGAAGATGATTTTGCAAAATTAATGAATGTTTATGCCAAAAGATTAGGTATGTTAAATACAAATTTTTTAAATTCTTCTGGATGGCCAGTAGATAATCATTACTCTAGTGTATATGACTTAGCTCTTCTATCTAATGCTGTAATTAGAGAGTTTCCTGATCTGTATTTATATTTTTCTGATAAAGAATTTACTTACAATGATATTAAGCAGCCTAATAGAAATAAATTATTATCTTCTGTCCAAGGAGCAGACGGTTTAAAAACAGGTTTTACTAGAGCTTCTGGTTGGGGAATAGCTGCGACAGCTAAAAGAGATACCAGACGTATTACAGCTGTTATAAATGGAACTAACAGCTCTAGATCTAGGCTAAATGAAGCTTCTAATCTTATTAATTGGGCCTTTTCGCAAACAAGCCAAAAACTCTTAGTAGATAAAAATCAAGTAATCGTTGAGGTTGATGTATGGTTAGGCAATAAACCTAGAGTAAATTTAGTTTCTTCAAAAAAAATAGTTTCAACTTTATCCTTTGATCAAATACAATTAATAAAATCCTCTCTTGAATATAAAAGCCCAATAGAGGCGCCAATTAAAAAGGGAGAAGTATACGGAAAGCTAATAATTGATATTGATGGTAAACCAAATATAGAAGTTGAGTTGATAGCAGAAAACAATATTGGAAGTGTTAATCCAATTTCTAAAGTTTTTGCTGCAATGAAATATCTCATTTTTGGCACAAGTTTAGATGAATAAAAAAAAGGGACTATTTATTAGTTTCGAAGGACCAGAAGCTAGTGGAAAGTCGTCTCAAATCTTATTATTACAAAAATATTTATCTAAAAATAAGATACCTTTTGTTACAACTAGAGAGCCTGGTGGAACCAAACTTGCTGAGTCTCTTCGTAATTTAATTCTAAAGATAAAATCGGATATAAATATTGATGAGGAAATTTTGATGCTTATGGCTGCAAGATCTCATCATATTAATAACGTAATTAAGCCTGCTTTGAATAAAGGTGATTTAGTTATAACTGATAGATTTGCTGACTCAACTTTTGTCTATCAAGGTTATGTTAATAAATTTGGTATTCAAAAAGCTAAAAGTTTACATAAAAATATTTTGAATAATTTTTTACCGCATAAGACTTTTCTTTTTAATTTACCTACTTCAAATATAATCTCTAGACTTAAAAATAGAAAATCTAAAAATAAATACGATAAACTTGATAGAAATTTTCACGATCAAGTAAATAAAGGATATGAACTTATATCAAAGAATAAGAGATTTATTAAAATAGATGCCTCTAAATCTATAACTTCTATTAACAAAAAAATTATTAAATCAATTAATTTATTAATATGAAAAAAGTTATTGGTTTTGATGAAAAATTTAATTTAATTCTAAACCAACTAATACATAATAAGCTTAGTAACTCACTTTTGTTAACTGGTAATAAAGGTATAGGAAAAAAATATTTTTTTTCACAGCTTATTGATGAGTATATTAAAAAAAATATTTCAAGTGAACAAGCTCATCATCATTTATCTCTCCTAAAAAGTAATACTCACCCTAATATTAAAATTGTAGAAAAGGAGACAGATGAAAAAACCAAAAAGATTAAAAATTTTATCATAATTGATCAAATTAGAAAAATTAATCAATTTTCTCTAGAAACTTCAGTAATTGATAATATTCCTAAATTTATCTTAATTGATAGTGCTGATGATATGAATATAAATGCTTCAAATGCTCTTTTGAAAATTTTAGAAGAGCCAAGATCAAATACATATTTTTTTTTAATTTCACATCAACCATCTTTATTATTGCCTACTATTAAATCTAGATGTCTTAAAATCAATTTATCTAATCATAACTATGATAATTTCAGTAGCATTATAAAAATTTCTAACCCTGATATTAATGAAGAAACAAAAAAATTCCTTTATGATATTACTAATGGCTCTCCTGGATTAATTAACGAATATGCATTTGATGAAATTCTTAATATATTTGAGAGACTGATTGATTTGATTGCTGATAAAGACCCTTTTTCTGAAAAAAATAACGATACAATAAAATTTTTATCAAGTTTAGATAATGAAAAATTAAAAATATTTATATCTATCATTAAATTTATATTGATAACAATTAATAAAATCAAATTAGGAATTAATATTACTAAAAATTATTTATCTAAAAGTATTTTAAAAATTGAAACAATTTCTGATAAGATATCAATAGATCTTATTCAAAGAAAATTAGATTACTTGATTAATAATGAAAATGATTTATTCACGTTTAATTTAGATAAAAAAATTTTTATGATAAACTTTACTACAGAATAGTTACAAGTATGTCTTTCTTTATTACTACACCTATTTATTATGTTAATGATGTTCCCCATATTGGTCATGCTTACACAACTATAGCATGCGATATTTTTGCAAGATTTAATAAATTAAAAAATGAAGATACATTTTTTTTAACAGGCACTGATGAGCATGGTCAAAAAGTTGAAAAAGCAGCACTAACTCAGAATAAAGACACTCAAACATTTGTTGATGAAATGTCTAACAATTTTCGAGAGCTAGTTCCCTACTTAGGATGTAATAATGATGATTTTATTAGAACTACTGATAATAAACATAAAAGTGCTGCTCAATTTTTATGGAATAAACTTAAAAGTAATAATCAAATATATCTATCTAATTATGAGGGGTGGTATTCAATAAGAGATGAAGCTTTTTACCAAGAATCTGAATTAACCAAAACAGAAAGTGGATTTGTAGCTCCATCAGGAGCACCGGTAGAGTGGGTAAAAGAAGAGAGTTATTTTTTTAAATTATCTGAATGGGAAAATAGATTAATAGAATTCTATGAAAATAATGTAGATGCTGTACTTCCTAAATCCAGATACAATGAAGTTATAAGTTTTATTAAGAGTGGTTTAAAAGATTTATCTATTTCAAGAACTACATTTAAATGGGGAATTAGTGTTCCCGATGCAGATGACCATGTAATGTATGTTTGGATTGATGCTCTTTGTAACTATATCACAGCTTTAAATTATCCCGATATAAATAATGATAGTTTTAAGAAGTTTTGGCCTGGTATCCACATAGTTGGAAAAGACATTTTGAGATTTCATGCCATATATTGGCCAGCATTTCTAATGGCAGCAGATCTTGAGCCGCCAAAGAAAATATTTGCACATGGTTGGTGGACTAATGAAGGTCAAAAAATTTCAAAGTCTCTAGGTAATGTTATTAATCCTTATGAGATAATTGATCAATATGGTTTAGATCAAATTAGATTTTTCCTTTTCAGAGAGGTTCCATTTGGAAATGATGGTGATTTTTCTAAAGATGCAATATCGCAACGTGTAAATGCAGATTTATCTAATAACTTCGGTAATTTAATTCAGCGAATAGCATCATTTATAATTAAAAATGCTAATGCTGAAGTATCAAAACCAAACAAAATTGAAGAAATAGATGAACAATTACTCCAAAATTTTAATATAACTTTTAAAAATTATCTTAATAATATGGAAAGCTTTCAGATTGATAGAGCACTAAAAAATATTTTTGAATATTTATCTGAAGTTAATGCATATGTAGATGATCAAGCGCCATGGGCATTAAAAAAAACCAACTCAACTAGAATGCAAGATGTTTTATATTTGATAACACTAATTACAATTAAGTGTTCTATTTTATTACAGCCTGTTATCCCTTCAAGTATTGATAAAATTCTTAAAATTTATAATCTATCTTTAAAAGATCTTAATCTAATAAATATAAAAGATTTTAATCCAAATACGATAAAATTAAATAAACCTAATCCTATATTTCCTAGAATAGAACAGTGATTGACTCACATTGTCATTTGAACTTTCCTGCTATAAAAGCTGATATAAAGAATGTTATAAAAAGATCTAAAGCAAGTGGTGTAACTAAATTACTTACCATTAACACAAACCCTAATGAATTTGATGATCATTTTAATTTAATAAAAGAATATGAGAATATTTATATTTCTTATGGAATTCACCCAGAAGAAGTAAAAGATAATTCATATTTGTCACTTGATGATATTGAAGAAAAAATAAAAAATTCTAGAGTTATTGGAGTTGGAGAAACTGGCTTAGATTTTTATCACTCTATTGAATTTAAGAAAAAACAATACGATATTTTTGAAAGTCATATTAAAGCATCAAAAGAATTTGACTTACCAATTATAATTCATCAACGTAATTCAGAGAGAGAAATAATTGAAGTTTTAAAAAAATATAAAAATGATAATTTAAAAATTGTCTTTCATTGTTTTACGGGGTCTAATGAATTATTACAATTTTGTGATGAAAACAAATACTATATATCATTGTCAGGCATAGTTACTTTCAAGAATGCTAACGCTCTTAGAGAAACTATTAAAAATGCATCTCTAGATCTTCTTCTTATTGAAACTGATAGTCCTTTTTTAGCACCTACACCAATGCGTGGAAAGTCTAATGAACCATCATTTGTAAAATTTACTGCTGATTATCTTGCAGATTTTTATTCTATACAAAATGAAGATTTTTATAAATTAACAGATAATAATTTTTACAAATTGTTTTCAAGAGCAAAACAAGATAGTTAATATTAATGAAAATTAGAGTTTTAGGTTGTGGAGGGTCTTTTGGTTCACCACTTGCTTGGGGAAGAAATGGCAATATAGATGTTAATAATCCTCATAACTTTAGAACAAGATCATCTGTACTAATAAGTAACAATAATCAAAATATCTTAATTGATACCAGCCCTGATTTGAGAGATCAGCTTTATAAAGCTAAATGTACTAAAATTGATGCAGTTTTATTTACTCATGAGCATTCTGATCATACTGCTGGCTTACCTGATATGAGAGCTATGTCATTAATTAACAAATCAATTATTCCAGCTTATTTATCTGCTGACATACACGATTCAATTATAACCAATTACGAATATATTTTTAAAGGGGTAAAAGATTATTCTCCATTTATGACGGCAAACATTTTGGAAGATAATTTTAAAATTGATAATACGGAGATTCAAACTTTTAAACATAATCATGGCTCTATCGATGTGCAAACATTCAGGATAAATAATTTTGCCTACTCTACTGACATAAAAAATTTTTATGAAAATGATATAGATAAATTAAAAAATTTAGATCTTTGGATTGTTGGCTTGTTAAGATATGACTCACATCCCTCGCATGCGGGGTTTGATCAAATTTTGGATTATATTAATTATTTAAAACCAAAAAGAACTCTTTTTACACATATGACTGCTTTATTAGATCAGGAAGATCTTTTATCAAAATGTCCAGAAAATGTTGAACCAGCCTATGATGGCTTAGAAATTATTTTATGAGCGATACCAATATAGGTTTTGTAGGATTAGGAAATGTAGGTTCTAAAGTTGCAAATAATATTATTAGTAATGGATATAAATTATTTGTTTATGATCTTGATGAAAAAAAATCAAAAATTTTAGTTTCTAAAGGAGCTATTTTTTGTAAAAGTATAGAGGAATTAGTTACTGAAGTATCGGTTCTTATAACATGTTTACCATCTCCTAAATCAGTTAAGGAAGTTTTATTTAAATGTCTTCCTCAATTAAATCAAAGACATTTGTGGATTGAGATGAGCACAACTGATGAAAAAGATATGAAATATTTATCTAAATTAGTATTAGATAAAAAAGCTGAAGTTCTTGAGGCTCCAATTACAGGTGGGCAGCATAGAGCAGAAAGTGGAAATATTTCGATTTTAGTGGGAGGTAGCAGAGAGTCATTTAAAAGATCTTTCCAAATTTTAAGTTGTATAGGCCATCAAATATTGCATTGTGGAGAAATAGGTAAAGCTTCAACATTAAAAGTTGTCACAAATTATCTTGCTTCAATCAATTTATTAGCTCTTGGCGAAGCTCTAATGGTATGTAAAAAATATGGAATAGATCTTAAAACTGCTTTTAAGGGAATTAAAATTAGCTCTGGAAATAGTTTTGTTCATGAAACAGAAAGCCAAGTTATATTGAATGGATCTTATGATGTTGGATTCACAATGGATTTAGTATGCAAGGATGTTGGTTTATTTGATAAGCTTACTAAAAAATATCAAATTCCTGCAGAATTAAGTTCTTTAATGTTAGAGATTTTCCAAAAAGGTAAAGACAAATTGGGTGATAGAGCTCTAAGTACCAGTATTGTAAAACTACTTGAAGATAAATGTAGTGAAAATCTTCGAGCTAAAGGCTTCCCTGCATATCTAGTAGATTACGAAAATAAAAAAGATGGTATAGAGGTTATTAAAAATGATTAAAAAAGATTTTAGTCCAACTGTATATAAATACAAAGACTCAGTTATGGAGAATGTTGAAAATTCAACCTTATTTGAAAGTTATTTAAAAACAAAAAAATTTACTCAAGTATATGAGGGAACTTTATGGGGTGAAGGTCCATGTTATATACCTCATAAAGATATGTTAGTATGGAGTGATAATCCTAACAATAGAATGATGAAGTTGTTAAATGGAAAAGTTTCTGAATTTAGAAATCCTTCAAACTTTTGTAATGGAAACACAATTGATAATGAGGAGAATTTAATATCTTGCTCTCATGGCGGTCGATGTGTTTATAAAACAGATGATGATTTAAATATATCTATAATTACAGACTCCTTTGAAGGAAAAAAATTAAATTCACCAAATGATGTTTGTGTTAAATCTGATGATACTATATGGTTTACTGATCCTCCTTATGGAATTTTGTCAGACTATGAAGGTTATAAAAGCGAGCAAGAATATGATGGTTGTTACGTGTTTAAATATGACCCACATAAAAAAAATTTAGAAGTAATGACTAAAAATCTTGATAGACCAAATGGTATTGCATTCTCACATGATGAAAAAAAATTATATATTGCCGATACTGGTGAAGATATAAAATGTTTATATGTATTTGATGTTCTAGATAACAAAATTTCTAATCAAAAACTTGTATATGATTTTAAACCTTTTTTTTCAGATGGTTTCAGATGTGATAAAGATGGAAATATTTGGACAAGTGCTGGAAAGGCAATAAAATGTTTTAATCCAAATAATGAATTAATTGGTCAATTGTTAGTTCCAGAATTAGTTTCAAATTTAGAATTTGGTGGTAAAGAAGGTAATATATTGTATGTAACAGCAACAAGCTCTTTATACAAAATGGAATTAAATCAAATTGGGGCAAAATTTATATGAATATTGATTTAAAAAATCAAAAATGCCAAGCTTGTTCAGGTAATACTCCTGTATTTAGTGAAAACCAAATAAGTAATCATTTAGCTAAATTAAATAACTGGACTGTAAATGATGAGCAGAAAATGATTTATAAAAAATTTAATTTTAAAACTTTCAAGCAAGCACTTAATTTTACTAATAAAGTGGGAGAATTAGCTGATATAGAAGGTCATCACCCTGATGTTTCACTTGGATGGGGCTATTCATTAATTATGTTGCACACTCACGCTATTAAAGGGCTCTCGGTAAATGATTTTATAATGGCAGCTAAAATTGATATTATAGATTAAATAATTTTATTTAATAATTGAATTATAACAATTAAAAAGAAATATAATATCCAATAAATAAACCAGTACCAAAAATAAAATGGCTAATAAGATTTTGAGCTAATATTTTTAATTGCTGATCACTTTTAGAGGCAAAAAAACCTAAATTATATGCAAATGGCATCAGAATACACCAAGCTCCCAAAACTGTAATAAATCCAAAAAAATAAGCAGCTAACAACGAAGGATAACCAAAAAATAAAAGATTAAAAAAAACATAAAATAATCCGTAGATTATGCCAATTAAATAATGAATACTATATCCCCATACAAGTTCATTATTTTCTTCATCATCTACTTCTAGGGAGTCTCTAAAATACTTACCTCTTGTGCACCCTATAAAATACCTTCCAAGTAAAAACCATTTAGGTTTATTTATATTATAGGCATAATTTAATGATTGATTAAATAAATCAAAAATAATTGTAGCTATTAAACCTGAAATAAAACCTTGAACAATAAACATTTTTCAATATGTGTTAATTTATAATTTATTATATTTAATTTTTATATTATGCAATTTCAAAAATTTTTTAAAGATTATAATAAATCAATTTTTGATTTACTTGATAAGTTTGATACTGATTTAATTGATCAGTCAGTTAAGTTAATAGATAAATGTATAAAGACTGGCGGAAAAGTATATATAGTTGGTAACGGAGGTAGTTCCTCAATGGCAAGTCATGTAAGTGTAGATTTTGCAAAAGTTGCCGGTGTTCCATCAGATACTTTCAATAATGCAAATTTAATTACCTGTTTTGCTAATGATTATGGCCATGATAATTGGGTTTCAGAAGCAATTAAAGCATATACCAACGAAAAAGATATGTTAGTTTTAATTAGTAGTAGTGGAACCTCAAATAATATAGTTAATGCCGCCTCATATTGTAATGATAAACATATTCCTTTAATTACTCTAAGTGGTTTTAAAAATGATAACCCCTTATCTAAACTTGGAAATATAAATATACATGTTGAATCAGATAACTATAATTTTATTGAAATGTCTCACCATATTATTTTAGTTGCTATTGTTGATATTTTTGCTCAAAAATTAGTTGAATAAAATTAAGTCCCACAAAAAGTCTCATACACTTTTTCTTCATTTGAAGGTTCTTTTGAAAACTCTTTAGGTATATCAGAATTATATGGTTTTTTTATGAGTGATATAAAACTATTTAATTTTTGATAATTTCCAACTTTACATTCATTGAGTATATTTTCTACAATATGATTTCTAGGTATAATATTGGGATTTACAAATTTATTTTCACTTCCACTCTTGTTAATTTTTTTTCGCATATTAAATTTGGAAATCCATTCTTGCATAAAATCATATTTTTTTAAGTCATTATTGTTTAATGCAATAAAAGTATTAGTGTAATCAAGTTTAAATATTTGCATTAAATCTAATAATTCTTTTATTAAATCTTTATCTTTTTCATGATTTTGATTTATTCCAATTTTACTCTTCATCATTTCTAACCATAAATAATTGTATTTGGATTCATATTTCTCGAGTATATTTTCTATTTTTTTTATAGCTGTGTTTTCATCACTATCTATTAAATGTAAAAAAGTTTCAGCTAAACGAGCTAAGTTCCATAAAGCTATTTTAGGTTGATTATTGAATGCATATCTTCCATTTTTATCAATAGAGCTAAAAACCTTATTTGGATTATACTCATCTAAAAAAGCACATGGTCCATAATCAATAGTTTCTCCAGATAAAGACATATTGTCAGTATTCATTACGCCATGAATAAACCCAACTCTTTGCCAATTTACAATTAAATTAATTTGATTTTCTGTTATTTTTTCAAAAAATTTTAAATATTTATCTTCTTCTTTTAAGATTTCAGGATGAAGTCTTTTTATAGTGTAATTAAATAATTCCTCTATATCATTTTGTTTTTTGCTTAAACTTGCAAGCTGAAATGTCCCAACGCGAATATGACTTTTAGCGACCCTAACTAGAATCCCACCTTCCTCATAAGTTTCTCTCTGAATTTTTTCACCAGTATCTAAAATGGCTAGAGGCCTTGTGGTTTTTATATTTAGATTATGCATGGATTCACTAACAATATATTCTCTAAGCATTGACTTTAGTGTTCCTTTTCCATCACCATTTCTTGAATAAGGTGTTTTTCCAGATCCTTTAAGCTGTATATCAAATCTCTCTTTGTTATTATTAATATGTTCCCCTAATAAAGTAGCTCTACCATCTCCTAGAATTGTAAAATGACCAAATTGATGACCTGCATATGCTTGAGAGAAGGAATTTAATTGTTTGTTGTAAATTGTATCTAATAATAAATTATCAAAATTTTCATGATTAATATTGAGAGTATCCATTAAATCTTTATTTTTTAATATTAACTCTAATTTTGGAAAATTTTCTGCTTTTGTTTTTGAATAGAAAATATCAGGTAATTCTAAATATGAATTTTCAAAATTCCAATTGTTTAGCATAAAATTAATTTTAATATTTATATTGATTAAGCAGTTCTGTCAGTTAAAATAGAATAATAACTTTTTGTATGATTAAAAAAAATATATCCTTGAATGCTTCTTGTTTATGCAAAGGTATAGTTATGACAATAAAAGGTGAATTTAGACCTGTTATTAATTGCCACTGTATACAGTGCACAAAAACGCATGGCAACTATGCTGCATATACATCAGTTTTAGAAGAAAATATTACTTATAAATCAAAAAACACTCTTAAATGGTTTTCTTCTTCAACTAAAGCTAAGAGAGGTTTTTGTAAAAAATGTGGAGCTAGTGTATTTTTTAAAAAACTTGGAAGTAGTGCAATATCAATTTCAGCAGGACTTTTTAAAAATCCGACAAAATTAAAAACATCTTCTCATATATACATACATAATAAGAGAGATTATTATAAGATATCAGATAATTTACCAAAATATAAAAAATATACTTAATTTATGGACAGCATTAATTCTATTATTGATTTCAATAAACACCCAATAAATGATTTTAATTATATTCAAAAATGTAATTCTTTAATTAAAAAAAACTCACTATTAGTATTAGAAAACTTTTTATTAGATAAAAGTCTTAAAAATATTTTAAATGAAGCAAAAAAACTAGAAGATAAAGCTTATTATTGTGAGCAACAACATACGATTTTATTAACTAAACTATCTGATAGTATGGATAAAAATGATCCTTTAAATATTTTAATGACTAGTGACAAAGGTTGTGTCCCTCATGATTTATTAAGCAAATCTTCAGGTTTAAATATTTTGTATAATTCTGATATCTTTAAATCTTTCATTAGAAAAGTTCTAAATCTAGATAAAATTTTTCCTTATGCAGATAATTTATCATCTATTAATTTAAATTATTATCAAAAAGGGCAACAACTAGGATGGCACTTTGATAATGCATCTTTTGCAATTACTTTAATGATACAATCTTCTACTCAAGGTGGTGAATTTGAATATATCACCGAGGGTAGAGACTCTAATGCAAATTATATTGATAAAAAATTAATATCTGATGTTATCGAGGGGAAAAGTAATGCTAAACTATTAGATGTAAGTGAAGGAACTCTAATATTATTTTATGGAAGAAATTATTTACATAGAGTTACTCCAGTACAAAGCGATACCCCAAGAATACTAATAACTCTAAATTATAATGAAGAAAATAATATAGAATTATCAGAAAATGCTAGATTAACTTTCTTTGGTAGAGTTAATTAATTTATTAACAACTTTTTAAAACTACTTAAATATTAGAATATTATTTGAGATGAATTTATGAAAATCTAAATTATATTTTGATTTTTTATGAATTTATTAGAAAGATTAGATAACGGTCCAATCATTTGCGCAGAGGGATATCTTTTTGCTATGGAAAGAAGAGGATACCTTTCAGCAGGAGCTTTTGTTCCTGAAGTAGTAATAGAGCATCCTGAAGTTGTAACTCAATTACATAGAGAATTTATTAGAGCTGGTAGTGATGTAGTTCAAGCTTTTACCTACTATGGTCATAGAGAAAAACTAAGAATTATTGGCAAAGAACATTTGCTAGAACAACTTCAAAAAGATGCTCTACAAATCGCTAAAGATACAGCAAATGAATTCAAAGAGTTAGATCTCATGGTATGTGGAGATGTAGCAAATACTAATGTGTATGATCCAAACGATAAAGCTACAATTAAACAATGTCAGCAAATGTATGAAGAACAAGTTCTATGGGCCAAAGAAGCAGGAGTAGATTTTATTGTTGCTGAAACTATTAATTGGGTAGGTGAAATGAAGATTGCTTTAGAAGCTATAAAAAAAGAAAATATGATTGCTGTAACAAATTTTGCGATACCAAGAGGTGATTTGACTAGAGAAGGCCACACACCTGCTGAAGCTTGTAAAATGATGGAAGATATTGGAGCAGATGTAGTGGGTTTAAATTGTTATAGAGGACCAAAGATGACTATGAAGTTTCTTGATGAGATAAGAAACAATGTTTCATGTCATGTTGCAGCTCTCCCAGTTCCATATAGAACAACTGATGAAGAGCCAGGTTTTTTAAATATCTCTGATAATGATTGTGACTGTATTCCGGGAGGAAATGCATTTCCAGTGGCACTAGATAATTTATATTGTAATAGATATGAGATGGGTGAATTTGCAAAAGAATGTTCTCAAAAGCGTATTAATTTTATTGGTATCTGTTGTGGAGCCGAACCACATCATGTTAGACAAATGTCAATTGCCATTGGAAAAAAACCAATATCGATGAAGTATGTGCCTGATATGAGTAAACATTTTCATCATGGGAATGATATAACTTTAAAAGATATAAATAAAAAAGTTACTTATTAATTATAGTTATAATAAAATAATTGTTTACCTTTTGCCTTAAAATTATTAATTAATTCTTTTACTTCAGCAGTCTTAAACCAATCAATGTATTTTTTTGCATCTTTATAATTTAAATTTTTATTTAGTTTTGAGTTAACTAGTATTATTCCGTATTGATTAAAAAGAGGAGGGAAATCTTCACATACAATTTTCAAATTTTCTCTATTATTAAAAGCAATCCAAGTACTTCTATCTGATAATGTGTAGCCTTTTTTTTCATTTGCAATTAGTAAGGTGCTCCCCATTCCTTGACCAACACTTAAATACCATTTTTTATTTTTGTTAACTTTAATATCAGTTAGATCCCACATTTCTAACTCTTTTCGGTGAGTCCCACTATCATCACCTCTAGATATAAAAAGAAATTGATTAATATAAATTTGTTCTAATTTTTGTTGAACAGATATACATAAATCACTATCATTTTTTGGCCCAACCAAAACATAATCATTGTACATTATTTCATGTCTTTCAACGCCGTATCCATTATTCATAAATTCTATTTCTGACGGCTTATGATGAACAAGTAAAATTTCAGCATTACCATCTTTAGCAGTCCTAATTGCTTGCCCTGTACCAAGAGATAATACTTGCACTCTCACTTCATATTTTTTGTAAAATTCTTCATTTAATAAATTTAGAAGTCCAGTATCGTATGTTGAAGTAGTACTTGCTATAATAATTTTATTGTCAGCTTTAGAAATAGTTGAAAAAAAAATTGTTAATATAAATAGTATTATTCTGAAACTAGACCTAAAACTCATAAATCTGGAGTTTTTAGAGTATAGGATGCCCACAATGAATGCCATTTAGCATAATTATCCTTTTTTTTATTACTTCCTTCAATGATAACAACACTGTCAATTAAATATTTTGTACCTTTTTTAAAAAAATATTCAATATAACCTTCATCGTTTGTTTTTAAAAATTCTTTTTTAAAATTATCTCCTTTAACACTCATTATTAAAACTTGATGATCGGCTAAAATTTTATTTTGATATTCAAGCAATACTCTTTTACTTTCATTCAAATTTTTTAGTGGGTTGTCTAAAAATATTAATTCAAGTTCCATATTAGTATCGACATCATTCCCATCAAAGTTGTCAACACTGACCATGGATTTTGCATATCTTTTGTAACTTTCAACAAAATTATCAGGGTAGTTATTTTCTTTGTGGGTGTCTACCAGGTTACGATATCCTTTTTTTCGTGAAAAAACTTCAAATTTTAATAACCCCTTATAATCGATGTAGTTCATTTTTGACTCAACTTGAATTATATTTAATCCTGAGAATATTTCTTTTATATTAAGAGCAGGAAAATCACCCATTCTTCCCTTTATTTTTTTTTTCTTATCTTTAGAAAATAAATTTAAGTTTTTAAAATATTTTTTGGAAAAACCTATTTGAGTCCCTTCAAAGCTATCTCCAATAAATACAGCAGCATTTATAATTTCATTATTTTTTAAATGGTATTTTACTGGATCAATCCAAAATTCATGACTTAAACTGATTTTTGATATTGAACTTAAAATAATAACAAATATTAGTTTATTGATAAAAAATTTCACAATGTTCTCTTATATTAAATTTATAAAATTATATCTATTTATAATTATTTCTATTTTTTTTTGTAATAGCTCTATTGCTCATGAAATTAAACCTTCAATAGCAGATTTTACTTATGATGAAAATTATTTGAAAGTTGAAGTAAGATTAAATGCTGAATTAATATTATCTAATATTGATGCTTCGAATATATCTAATACTAATTCTTCCCCACTTACAGAAATTTATGATCGATATCGTCTATTAGATAAAAAAGATCTTGAAAATTCTATTTTAGAGTCTTGGAAAGATATCAGTTCTAATATTGACATAAAAATAAATAATAAATTAAAAACAATTGATCTTATAAAAATTGAAACACAAGACGTTAAAAATTTTGAAATAAGTAGAGACACACTGATATATTTTAGAGTCTTACTAAATCAGAAATCTGAACATTTTACTTTTCAATGGATTAAAAATTATGGTCCAATCATATTAAGAGAAAATAATGATTTGAAACTAGAAGATGACTTAGTTACAGAGTATTTGCAGTCAGGCACTGAATCTGATCCAATATTTTTTAAAGAAAATAATATTAGATCTATGTTTACTAGTTTTACTAAATTTTTTGTTTTGGGAATTCAGCATATAATACCTAAGGGCTTAGATCACATTCTTTTTATTTTTGGACTTTTTTTATTTTCATCATCTTTAAATAAACTAATTAAACAAATTACTATATTTACTATTGCTCATTCAATTACATTAATTTTTGTTTCTTTATCTCTAATTAAAATTAATTCTCAAATTGTTGAGCCAATTATAGCACTATCAATTGTTTATGTTGGTTTGGAAAATATTTTTAAAAACTACATAAAAGAATATATGAGATATGTAGTTATTTTATTTTTTGGATTGCTTCATGGTCTCGGGTTTGCGCTTGTTTTAAGTGATATTGGTTATAGAAGTTCTAAATTATTTTTAAATCTTATTTCTTTTAATATCGGTATTGAGGTAGCGCAGATTTCAATAATATTATTCTTATATTTACTAATAGCGATAAAATTTGCTAAAAATAAGTATTACAGAATTGCTTTTCAAATTCCTTCTTCTATTTTGATAGCAAGTATTGGTTTGTATTGGTTTATTGAAAGAATTGGTATTCTTTAATCAAAGCAACAAAAAATTTACAATAATGCACTTAATTTATCTAATTAAATAAAAATTCCAAATTTCTTAAGTAAAAAAGTAAAGATAAAATAAATAAAAGCGGTACCAATAATAGATATTATAATTGAAATAACAAAATTATATTTAAGTTTTAATAAAATCGGTAAAATTATAAAAAACGCAAATGAAGGTACGCTTAATAGTATAGTGCCATATGACAAGTCTATTACTTTTTGGTAATCTTTTGTATCAACATAAAGCCAAATAAAAGCTAATAAAGAGGTAAGTGGAATTGATATAATGATTGCACCAATGAATGTTGATTTTTTTGCTACCTCTGAGACTACAACAACAACTAAGGCAGTTATAATTAATTTTACAAAATAATAAGTCATTTTATTTATAATACCTCAATCTAATTTATTTAATAAATAAATAGAGGTAATAACTATTAAAGCTCCTAAAAAAACAATTAAAGTTGGAATCTCATTAAAAATCACCATTGTTTGCAGAATACCAAAAATTGGAAATAGTGCATAAAATGGAAAAACTTTATTTACAGGATATATTTTATAAAGATAAAACATCGACATATGTGCAGCAATGGAGACAAAAATAGCTGAGTGTAAAATTAATAACCAAGACTTAAAGTTAATATTAATTAAATTATTTAAAGTATTACCCTCAAATATATATGAAGTTATAAATAAGAAGAAAAAACCACATAATCCCATAATACAGTTTGTCATTGTTACATCTAATTCTTTTAAGTAACGTGAAAACACCTGCGCACTGGCGTAAAAGAATGCCATAAAGCTTATTAGGAGTAATGCAAAAATTTCATTTTTAATTAATGGATCAAACGCTAAAATACCAACTCCAATAAAAGAAGTAAAAATAAGAATCCATTTTCTGAAACTTACTTTTTCTTTTAAGAAAAAAGAACTCAACAATATTGCAAAGGGTATAGCTAATTGTGATCCAATAATTATGGGTGACACTATTGCCGCTTTTTTTAATGATAAGGTTAAAAATAAGTTAGCCATAAACCCCATACAAATTGAAAAAAAAAATAAGGGAAGCCAATATTTTTTTTCAGGCATTTTAAATTTCCAAAAAGGGATCAAGCAAATAAACACAATAAGCATTCTTAAACTTCCCATTAATATGGGTGGGACATTTTGATTAAATATCAATTTCTGAACAGGGTAAGCGCTGCCAAATAAAAATGTAATTAATAATAATAGTATGTAATGTTTTTTTGACATATTTAGAATTAATGTAAATTTTATGGTTAATTTTATTTAGCTTTTACGGGGTTTTTTATAAGAATAAATGAATAATTGCGTTTTGTTTCAATTATATTAAGGGTATTTTATTTACTTTAGGAGGAAATATGAAAAAAATATTTTCAATTATTTTTTCTGTTTCAATTTTAGCATTTGTTACAAATGTATATGCCGATGGTCATAAACATCCTGTAACTGGTGAATTATTGGCAGATGATCAGACATTTACATATTGGGCACTTGATGAGCATAGCTCAATAGATCCTCAAATTGTTGAGGACGTAAGTGGTTCTGATATTATTAGAGACTTATTTGAAGGTTTATTAAATCAAGATGCAGATGGTAATTTAGTTCCAGGAGTTGCTGAAACATGGTCTGCTAATGACTCAAAAGATGTTTATACATTTAATTTAAGAAAGAATGCAAAATGGTCAAACGGTGATTCTGTCACTGCTCATGATTTTGTATATGCATGGCAAAGAGCTGTAGATCCTTCAACTGCCTCACCATATTCATGGTTTATGGAAATTATGTCTATAAAAAATGGAGCTGAAGCAATTAGTGGGGATGTACTTCCATCTGATTTGGGAGTTAAAGCAATTGATGATTATACTTTTCAAGTAGAGTTAACTGCATCACTTCCTTATTTTGCAGCAATGACAACTCATGCAACAACTTTTCCTACGCACAAAGGTGTAATTGAAAAGCATGGTTCAGATTGGACTAAACCAGGTAATATGGTCTCTAATGGTGCCTATGTATTAACTGAGCATGTTATTAATGAAAGATTAGTTCGTGAGAGAAACCCAATGTATTGGAATAATGATGATACTATTTTAGAAAAAGTGGTAGCATTAGTCATCCCTGATGAAAACCAAGGTTTGACAAGATACATGGCTGGTGAATTAGATAAAGGACCAGTACCAACTGGCCAATTTAAAAAATTAAAAGCCGAGTATCCTGATCAGGCTGTTTCTTTTCCAAGATTATGTAATTATTATTACACATTCAATCTTAGTGATAGCGGTATAGAAGCATTTCAAGATGTAAGAGTTAGAAAAGCAATGGCTTACGCAATTGATAGAAACGTAATTACTGAAGATATTCTTCAAGCAGGACAAATCCCTGCATATACGTTTACTCCAGGTGCAACAGCAGGCTTTGATGTTCCATCAGTTGCTTTTTCTAAAATGTCTCAAGATGAAAGAGATGCTAGAGCTGTAGAATTAATGGAAGAGGCAGGTTATGGAAAAGATAACCCACTTTCTTTCACTATGATTTACAACACATCTGAAGGCCATAAAAAAATTGCAACGGTAATGGCGCAAATGTGGAAACAAAAACTTGGCATTAATGCTACTATGGAAAATACAGAATGGAAAACATTCTTAGATATTCGTGGTAAACAAGATTTTGAGATTGCAAGGGGTGCTTGGTGTGGTGACTACAATGAAGCTTCAACTTTCTTAGATTTATTGACAACTCCATCAGGTTATAATGATGGTAAATTCACTAATGCTGCAGTTGATAAATTAATGACTGATGCTAAAACAGCTGGAGACTCAACAATTAACTACACAACTGTTGAAAGAATACTCGCAGCTGAAATGCCTGTAATTCCAATTTATCATTATGCTGGTGTATTTATGCTCAATAAACAATTAAAAGGTTGGCCTTTTGATAACGTTGAGCAAAATTGGTACAGTCGTAATCTTTATAAGATTGCAAAATAATTAATTAACTACAAAGCACCGAATTTGTTCGGTGCTTTTTTTTATGATAAAATTTACCTTAAAAAGATTATCAGTAGCTATACCTACGATATTAATATTAATAATTATTTCTTTTTTATTAATGTATAGTGCTCCAGGAGGCCCTTTTACTTCTGAACGTCCATTACCCGAACAAGTTTTAAAAAACATTAATGCTAAATATGGTCTTGATCAGCCGATGTATATTCAAATGTTTAATTACGTAAGAGGGATTGTAACAGATTTTGATTTCGGTCCTTCCTTTAGATACAAGGACAGAAGTGTTAACGATATAATAGCACAAGGTTTTCCCGTCACTTTAAAGTATGGAACTTGGTCATTTGTAATTGCAGTTTTATTTGGCGTAAGTTTAGGAATAATTGCAGCAATTAAACAAAATACATTTTTAGATTATTTTGCAGTTGGTTTTTCAATTTCAGCACAAGTCTTACCTAATTTTGTAATGGCTCCAATTTTAGTTCTTATTTTTACTTTGTGGCTTGGTTGGTTACCTGGGGGAGGTTGGGAAGGTGGAAAAATACAATTTGTAATAATGCCTGTTATAGCTTTATCTACAAGTTATATGGCTAGTATTGCAAGATTGACTAGATCATCAATGTTAGAGGTTTTGAATTCAAATTTTATTCGTACAGCTAGAGCCAAAGGTATTCCTAAATATAAAATTATTTTTTCACATGCATTAAAACCAACTCTTCTTCCTGTTATATCTTATTTAGGTCCTGCTTTTGTTGGTATGATAACTGGGTCTGTAGTCATTGATATGTACTTTAGTACAGGTGGAATTGGTCTTCATTTTGTAAATGGCGCTCTTAATAGGGACTACTCAACAATAATGGGAATCACTATTTTAGTTGGATGCTTAACTATTACTTTTAATTTATTGGTTGATATTCTCTATGCGTGGATCGATCCTAAAATCAGGTACGACTCGTGATAATTCCAAAAGACAAAATTTCAAATTTAAGCAAAAATTTATCACAAATGAATGAAGTTAAAGGTCGATCGTTATGGCAAGATGCTAAAATACGTTTCTTTAAAAATAAAGCTGCATTATTTAGTCTTGTAACTTTATTAATTGTATTATTATTTTCTTTTATTGGTCCTTTTTTTGCAACTTGGTCAAACGAGGAAATTGATTGGAGTGTTTTAGGAGATATTTCAACATTAGGTTATCCTTCTATCGAAACTGGTCATTATTTTGGGACTGATGAATTGGGAAGAGATCTATATTCTAGAGTTATTCAAGGAACTAAAATATCTTTAATGGTTGGTATAATAGGTGCTCTGATTGCTGTTATTGTTGGAACTATATATGGAGCAATAGCTGGTTATTTTGGCGGAAGAGTAGACAGTATTATGATGAGAATTGTAGATATTTTAATGTCCATTCCATATATGTTCGTTTTAATTTTACTCTTAGTTATTTTTGGTAGATCTATTTTTATGCTTTTTGTTGGCATAGGTTTAGTATCATGGCTCGATATGGCAAGAATTGTTCGTGGACAAACTTTATCAATTAAAAAGAAAGAATATATTGAGGCTGCTATTACTATTGGAGTTAGTCATTTTACAATAATAAGAAGACATATTATTCCAAATTTACTTGGCGTAGTTGCAGTTTACGCTACTTTGTTGGTTCCAGGTATGATTTTAACTGAGTCATTTATATCTTTTCTTGGTTTGGGTGTTCAGGAGCCCAATACATCTTGGGGGGCACTTATAAGTGAAGGTGCAGGTACTATGCGGTATGGTACTTTATGGCAATTATTATTCCCTTTATTTTTCTTTGTTATTTGCCTCTTTTCTCTTTTTTTTATTGGTGATGGTCTCAGAGACGCTCTTGATCCAAAGGATAGATAAAATGCTAGATATAAAAAATCTTTTTATAAGTTTCAAAACTCCAGAAGGTGTTGTCAAAGCAGTTAATGATGTTTCTTTCTGTATTAAAAAAAATGAAAGTTTAGCCATTGTGGGAGAATCCGGGTCTGGAAAAACTCAACTCGCATTTTCGATATTAGGTTTATTGGATAAAAATGCAGATGTAATTGGTCAAATTAATTATCAACAAAATAACTTATTAAATTTAAGTGAGCCCGAACTTAATAAAATAAGATCTAAAAAAATTTCAATAATTTTTCAGGACCCAATGACATCGTTAAATCCATATATGAAAATAAAAAAACAATTAAACGAAATTCTAATTAACCACAATGGAATGACAAATGAGCAGGCTACAAAAGAGTCTTTAAGAATTTTAGATGCGGTTAAAATTCAAGATCCTGTTAAAACTATTAACAGTTACCCTCATGAACTGTCTGGTGGGATGAGACAAAGAGTAATGATTGGAATGTCAATTTTGTGTAAACCTGAAATAATTATTGCTGATGAGCCAACTACATCGTTGGATGTAACAGTTCAATCTCAGATTATGGATTTATTTAATGAAATTAAAAGAGAATTTAACTCTTCAATTATTTTAATTACTCATAACATGGGTATAGTGAAGGATACATGTGATAAGCTAATGGTCATGTATGGGGGTAAGATTATGGAACTTGGTAAAACAAATAAAATTTTTGACAATTCTTTGCATCCATATACGAAAGGTTTGTTGGAAACCGTCCCAAAATTAAATGAGAATTATAAAAAATTAAAAACAATTAAAGGAAATCCTATAAATATGATTGACCCACCAACTGGTTGTATATTTAAAACAAGATGTCCTAATCCTACTCATGATTGTAATAATGGTAAAACAACTAATCTTTTAATTGAAAAAGAAACTAATCATTGGGTTGATCAATGTTGTGTTAACTGCAATTAAATGAGTGAAGTAATTCTTAAAGTATCTAGTTTGAGTGTTGATTATGAATCTAATAATTCTTTTCTATTTCCATGGGAAAAAACTAAAACTTTTAGA
>CABXEZ010000005.1 GCA_902511405.1 uncultured Alphaproteobacteria bacterium | reverse complement strand
AAAAGGCCTAAATAAAAATCCATGCATTTTCCTGAAAAAGATAATGCTAGTTGGAAATATATAAAAAACAAAAATATCAATTATAAAAAATTACAGTCTGAAATTAATAGACAGCAGCTCTTTTTTGGTAATTATCCTCAAAGTATTTTGATTATTAAAAATGGTGAAATAATCTTTGACCATCATAGTTTTATGACACTCCCTCAAAGTCGTTTTGATGTGTGGTCTTGTACTAAATCATTTACTGGCCTTGCATGGTTTTTACTACTAGATGAGATAAATAAAAAAACTAATCCAAAAAAAACACCAATTGATTTAAATACAAAAATTTATAAGTTTCTTCCTAAATCATTTATAGATAATGATTTACGAAAAAAAGAAATTACACTTCATCATTTACTCTCCATGACATCTGGTATTCCTGGAGAAAACCATCAAATATATGGTTTAGTGACACGACCCAATTTTGGCCCATATGAATTTGCTCTTGGGATGTGTGATAATAGATATGGTAAATCAGTTGCTAAACTGACTTCAATACCTGGTACTCAATGGGATTACTCAGATGCAGGAGTAGCGATATTATCAATATTATTTTTTAAAATAGCTAAAATTAATATCCATGAGTATCTTAATAAAAAAGTTTTAAAACCAATTGGTATTGAAAATGCTAGCTGGGATTTACATGGTGGTGGAAATTTCTTAGGACCATTCACCTCATCACATGTAGGTTTGCATATCTCTGCTAGAGATTTGTCTAAATTTGGACTTTTACTATTAAATTATGGAAAGTGGAAAAAGAAACAATTAATTCCAAAAAATTTGATTAAAAAAATTACAACTAAATCACAAAAATTAAATGAAAACTATGGATACCAATTTTGGTTAAATACTGATGGAACACATTGGCTAAGTTTACCAAAAAATATGTTTGCTCTTGAGGGATATAACTCAAATAGATGTTATATATTTCCTACAGAAAAAATTATTGTTACACGAATTGGTGCTGGACCATCTGAGTGGAATGAGCAAAATTTTATTACAAATATTTATAGGAGTTGTAGATAAAAATATTTTTTATTATTTAATATTTATAGTTTCTTTTATTAAATGAGATAATTCATTATTTTCTGACGACAAATTCATTGAAATTTCAATAGATTGACCTTCCTTAAGGTTGCCATTAGCAACACTCATTCTTATAAATTTCTCAATTTCACGTTGAGAAGTTATACCTACTTTTTTTAAAAACTTTCTAATTTCAATATTAAGATTATCTTCATCCATAATAATAAATAGAGTAATTCAATCTTTGATTCATTTCAATCAGTAAAGTAAAATTCTCATAGAATTAATATTGAAATAATCTTTATTTATTGTAGGTTTTTTATATGAATATACTAAGTTTCAGCAGTTCTATAGGTTGGATAACTATTTCAGAGGAAAATGATCTTATCATGTCTATCAAGTTTGGGAAAAACAAAAATAAAGGGAAAAATATTGTTTTAATAAAATTTAAGAAACAAATACTTGAATTCATCAAAGGAAAGAGAAAAAAATTTTCTATAAAACTTCATATCTCAGGATCATTATTACAAAAAAAAATATGGAAACAACTTAGTAATATTAGATATGGAAATACTAAAACATATGGAGAGATTGCCAGAGTATTACGCACCTCACCGCGTTATGTAGGAAATGTATGTGGTCAAAATAATCATTTATTAGTTATACCTTGTCACCGCGTTGTACGATCGGATGGTACACTTGGAGGTTTTTCAGGACTTGGTGGTATCAAATTAAAACAAAAACTTTTAAAACTTGAACAAAAATGAGTAAAAATATTATTATTCTTCAACATATTGATATTGAAACACCTGGTTATCTTTTAGATTTAATGCATCAAGATAACTTTAATCTTACAACGATTGAACTTGATCAGGGAGAAAACATACCATCCAATCTAGATCAATTTGATGGTATGTTTTGTATGGGTGGTCCTATGGATACTTGGATGGAAAAAGAATATCCTTGGCTAATTGAGGAGAAAAATAAAATAAAAGAATTTGTTGTTAATTTAGAAAAGCCCTATCTGGGTTTTTGTTTAGGTTGTCAATTACTGGGAGAGGTCCTTGGAGGCAATGTTGTAAAATCAACACCTCCTGAAATTGGTATTTTAGATATTTCTATGAATAAAAATTACTCAAGCGATCACTTATTTGGCGAATTTAATTCTTCTATTAAAGCATTACAGTGGCACAGCTACGAAGTACAAGATCTTGAAACAAATGATGATGTAACAATTCTTGGTTCATCTCCAACAACAAAATATCAAATCTTTAAATATAAAAATCATGCTTATGGAATTCAATTTCATATTGAAATTAAAGATAATACTGTATCTCAGTGGGGATGCGTTCCAGAGTATGAAAAAGCTCTCGAAGCTAGTTTAGGAGAAGGTGCATTAGAAAAGTTTGATCAAAAAGCACAAGATAATATGAAACTTATGAATTTTAATGCTGAAAATTTGTATAATAATTTTAAAAAAATATTGTAAACAAGCCTTTTAAATTTAACTCAATATCTATTTATTTAAATATTTGATTGTTGTTTATACTCTAGAGTTTTACTCAATACACATTGAAAATTAATATTAAACATTTGTAATTTTCTATCATTTAAATATAAATATAAAAAATGAAATTAGGAATTTTAACAGCACCATTTGATAATAAATCATTGGAAGAGGTTGCAGATTGGGCTAAGGATAATAATTTCCACGCCCTTGAAATTGCATGTTGGCCTATATCAAATGATAAAAAAAGACGATATGCCGGAACAGCCCATGTAAATGTTGCAAATATTTCAGAAATGCAAGCAACTGAAATTGTAGAGTCTTTATCCAGTAAAAATATTACTATATCTGGATTAGGATATTACCCAAACCCTCTTCATCCAGACTCTGAACATCGTAAGGATGTATTCGATCATTTAAAAAATGTAGTTGATTGTGCAAAAAAAATGAAGGTTCCCGTTGTAAATACATTCTGCGGAGGAGATGCAAAATTAAATATAGATGAAAATTGGGAAAGGGCTCAAAGAATATGGCCAGAATTTATAAAATATACAACAGACCAAGGTATTCAACTAGCTTTTGAAAACTGTCCTATGATATTTAGTTATGATGAGTGGCCAGGAGGTCATAACATAGCCTATTCTCCTAAAATTTGGAGGAGAATTATTGAAGAGTGGAATGGAGCTGTTGGAATGAATTTTGATCCAAGTCATTTAATTCTTCAAATGATTGATCAAAAAAAATTTATATCTGAGTTTGGATCGCACTTTAAACATGTTCACGCAAAAGATTTAACTATTGATCTGGAGGGATTATATAGTCATGGAGTTTTATCACAGGGCATGGGTTGGCAAGTTCCTAAAATGCCAGGACTTGGTGATGTAGATTGGTCTGTTTTTTTCTCAGAACTTTTAAAAGTAAAATATGATGGATCAATAATCATTGAACACGAAGATAGAAACTTTGAAGAAACTGAGACGCTTCTTAAAGAGGGTTTTATTTTAGCAAGAGATAATTTACTTCCTTATTTAAAATAAATAATTATTGTAAAAAATGACTGTAATAAAAAGGGATTATTTTCTTTGTATTATCATTCCCAACAAAAATAATATTTTTTTTTGTAAATTTTAAATCTTTTACATATTTCCAATTTGATGGAGCCGGAATGCAGCCAAAGCAGTATTTAATTTTCAATGTCTTATTTTTAGAAGAATATAATCCCATTGGATGATTTAATTTAGATTTGTTGAAAGTCGCAGATAGTTTGTAATTTTCATGACAACTTGTTGATGCTTCCTCAATACCTAACACATTTTTATGAATTTTTGACCATGGTTTATAATTTCTTCCACCGTTACTCATCCATAATACTGTTTCAGGCAGTCTTAGTGTATCTTTAACTGTAAAAAAAATAAAATTATCCTTTTTACAGAAAGCTACAGACCATCCGAGTGATGGTAAGATAAAATCTTTATTTTGTTCTACTAAAATAATTATATCCTCATGGATTTGATTAAGAGGAAATTGGCTCAAATCAATGCTTTTAAATTTATTATTTTTTACTTGTTTGATATTTAGAAATTTTTGTGGATAGAGTAACATCGAATTTCCTCTTTTAGGATTTTTTTCCAATGGAGATATTGGTGTAACGCCATAAGATTTATTTGAAAAAGTTAATCTTGCCCCTCCAGGTGCATAAATCATTGAATGATGCGCAATAGGTATTGGTAAAAGAAGATTATCAATAATATGTTCTTGATAGATTGTAGGATGATTATTTTTTAAAATAATTCTCTTGATTATATTAAATTTATTATTTTTTTCTCTCAAAATATACTGACCTATTTTTGTTTTAGAATCATTTCTTTTTTCTTTTTTTTGTCCCCATAACCCATTCGCTGTCCAGCCATGTATTGGGGTTTTTTTGCTTTTTCCAAAAGGAGCACAAAAAAAATCTCCCTCTAGCTGTCTTTCAATTAAGTCTAATTTCTTTGGTAATAATTTAGAATTTTTTCCAACCCATGGAGCCTTACTCATCGGTTGTATAATTTTATTTTTATGAATAAAATTAATATCTTTTAAAATTCCACCATTCTTCTCAAAATTAAAATTAACTTTATTATTAAAATAATGATCCACTAGATTAAAATTTAATAATTTTGTTTAATTTACTTGATTTTAATGCAGCAAAAGTAAGCTTTAAAGTTAATAGGTTATTTTCTGCATTGTTTATTGGATCTCTATTTTCTTCAATTGAAGATAATAATTCGCCCATTGTACCTTGAAAACCATCATTAAACCATGAACCTTTAAGTTTTGGTGATGATTTTCCTTTTTCTGTAAATATCTCAATCTTTTGTTTTCCTAAGTCTGGACCTTTACTTGTTATTGTCCCTTTAGTTCCAGTAATAATCGTTCTGTCCTGAGTTCCAAAATTAGTAAAACCATCAAAAATCAAAGATGCTTGTCCTTTATTTAATTGAACTAAGCATTGAGACAAAAGAGGAGGTTTAACGGTTTGATTTACTGCTTTATTTTGTGAAGCAAAAATATTTATAATTCTATCATCTACAATACTCGTTAAAAAATCAAACCAATGAATACCAAAATCATAAAGTATTAAATCATAAATATTTTCAAATTCAGTATTTTTAATCCAACTATGATTCCATTGAATTGAGGTATGGCAACTAATTACTTCACCGATTAAATTATTTTTAACGGCTTCACGTATGTAAGCTAAATGAGGAGCCCATCTACCATTTTGATTGATGGCAATTTTAACGTTATTTTGTTTTGCAAGCTTAACTAACTTATTTCCTATTTTTAAATTATTAACAAAAGGTTTTTGTGATAAAATATGTTTACCTGCAAGAATTCCTTTTTTTATAAACTCTGCCCTTTCTTCAGGGTGAAGTGTAATATCTAAAATCTCAATTTTTTTATCATTTAAAATATCATTAAAATTATTTGTAATTTTTGCTTTGGGAAAATAAATATCTCTTAGTTTTTTTGCTTTACTTAAAGTGCGATTATATAATATTTCAACTTTGTATTTTGCTTTTTTGTAAGCAGCTAAATGAGTACTAGAAATTCCACCAGTGCCCACTAATGCTATATTTGGGTTATAAGACTTAGTGGTAGGTGGTTTGTAATTAAAATTAGGTGGTTTAATTAATTTTGAAGAACTAGACTTAAGTGCATAGGTATCTTGACTTATCTTAGACTTAACCATTAATCAAATTTAATGTTTTTTCTTCATAAGAAGATTGATAGGCTGTATCAACGATTCTTTGACCAATTAAACAGAACTCAGGGTTAAGAGGTCCTTCAATTAATTTATCATTCTCAATACAATTTAAGACATATTCAACAGGTCCACTTTTACCGATTGGTAATTTATCAACCTTTACTTTTTTTATATTTGGTTCGTTTATGGTCTGAATAGAAATATATTCCTCAAAATCATAACTTGAAATAGTTCCTTTTTTGCCAACTAAAACAAAGCCACATTTTGGTTGAGGTTGAGCTGTCCATGGATCTGAAAATGTTCCCCATTTTGTTTCAAATTTAGATAAATATTTCCCATATTTACAAATTGTAATTGAGTGTTGATCAACCTCAATATTTGCAACTTTATCTGTAATTGTGGTAACTGTTTCTGGTTCTCTTCCATTAAAAAACCAAGTTCCCAATGTTGTTCCATAACCCAAATAATCTAATAAACTACCTCCCCCTGATTTTTTTTTGTACCACCATGAGTCTTTTTTTTGATTCTCAACTTCTTTATCTGATACTTCAATTTTATCGGCAAGATGATATAAAGGTCCTCTATTACCATCATAAAAATGGACTTCTCTCAATTCCCCAATAACACCTTCATCTAAAATATTTTTTGCCTTAACATGACAGGGGTACCAAGCTAATGGCCAATTTATAGCTAATTTTTTATTATGAACATTCATCGATCTAATCATTTTTTTTGCTTCCCAAGTATTTGAAGCAAAGGGTTTCTCAACCAATATATGTACAGGATGTTTTGAAATTTTTTCTACATAATCTGCATGATCCGCCGTGGCGGGACATGTAATAACCAAATCAGGTTTTGTTTCTAAAATACATTTATCTAAATCAGTATAAATTTTTTCTTTAGAAATGTTGAAATTTTTCTGAACAGATTGCATTTTATCTATATCTTGATCACATATTCCTACTATTTCTGCACATTTATGATTGTAAACTTCTCTTAAAAGATCTCCCATATGAAGATGATCAAAATTAATTCCTGCAATTCGCCAATTTTTCATAAGTTGTTAGTAAGTTTATTGATAAAAACGATAATATTTTATGAAATCGATTGCAATAGTTTTCCTATGAATTATAATTTTTATAATGAATAAAACTGGAGGTAGAATGTTAAAAAAATACTTAATTAAAATATTAACTTTTCTGACATTTTTTTCACTTACATATCAAGCTCAAGCTGAAAGCTTTAAAATTGGACTTAGTAATGGTTGGGTAGGCAGTGAATGGCGAACTCAAATGATTGATGAAGCTAAAGAAGCTGCTGCTGCTTGGGCAGGTGAAGGTGTCGAGATAGAGATACTAGTGCAGAGTGCTAATGTTGATGTACCGGGTCAAATAGCTCATGTGAAAAATTTTATTAGTCAAGGAGTTGATGCAATAATAATTAATCCAAATAGCCCTACTGCTTTTGATCCTGTTTTCAAACAAGCTAAAGCAAAAGGAGTGTTAGTTATATCTACTGATGCCGAAGTTTCTTCTCAAGATGCAGTTTATGTAGGAATTGATCAAAAAGGTTGGGCTGCAAAATCTGCAAAATGGCTTGCTGAACAATTAAACGGTAATGGTAAAGTGGTAGCAATAAATGGTTTTGCTGGACACCCTGCTAACCAAATGAGAGTAGATGGATATACAGAAGTTTTTAATCAATATGCAAATATTGAAATAATTGCTGAAGTAAATGCCAATTGGGATCAAGCTCAAGGACAACAAGCTATGCAAACTTTATTAGCCACTTATCCAGATATAAATGGTGTTTGGGTACAAGATGGTATGGCTGTTGGAGCTTGGAGAGCAATTTCTGATGCAGGTAGAGATAATATTATTGCTACAGGAGAGATTAGAAGGGACTTTTTTGAAAGTTGGAAAGTGGAAGGTTATAAAACTGGAGCTTCTGTTAACCCTCCTGGTGTAATGGCAAGCGCACTTAATGTTGCAGTACATATGATGTTAGGAAAAAATTTGAAAGCCGCTGCCACAGATGGTGTTTATGGAAATGCAATATATATCCCAATTCCTTTTGTAGACGGAACTAATTTTGATACTGTTTATAATAGTATGAAGGATGAGCCAGGTTATTATTCTTACTCTGAAGCTCTCACTATTGCTGATACGGCAAATTACTTTAAATAAAACTTATACTAAATAACAGAGGCAAGAAATTTGCCTCTGTTTAAATCTATGTCTTTACTTGAAGTTAAAAATATATCAAAAAAATATGGGGCAACAATAGCTCTTAATAATTGCAACATTTCAATAAATGAATCAGAAATACATGTTTTAATTGGATCAAATGGATCTGGTAAATCTACGCTATGTAAAATTATTTCTGGAAGTGTGCAGGCAGATGAAGGTGAAATTTTTATAAAAAATAAAAAAAAAATTATTAAAAATCCAATAGATTCTAAAAATTTAGGAATTTCAACTTTTTATCAAGAGCTTTCGATTGCCAATCATGCATCTGTAGAAGACAATGTTTTTATGAGTAACTTACCATCTAAATATTTTTTTTTAATAGATCGTAAAAAATTAAGAAATTCAGCTTTAAAATTTTATAATTTATTTAAAAATGTTGCTGGAGAAGATTTTTCACTTTCAACACCTGTTATTCAATTAAGAGAAGATCAAAGACAGATAGTTGAAATTATGAAGGTGCTCGCCTCCAACACAAAAATAATGATTTTTGATGAGCCTACTTCTGCACTTGATAAATCTCAAGTAGAATGTTTTTTTAAGATATTGAAAAATTTAAAAAAACAAGGACATTCAATTATATTTATTTCGCATAGGATGAATGAAATTTTTGAAGTAGGAGATAAAATTACTATATTGAGAGATGCTGAAGTAATTTCCACCAACAAACTTAGCGATGTAGATCAAGACACAATTATAAAAAGAATGATAGGAGAAAAAAATTTGATCTTAAATCTTAAAAGAAAAAGTAATCAAATCAAAACTCCAGCCTTAACTATACGCAATCTTTGTGGAAAAAACTTTGATAATATTTCTTTAGAAATATTGAAAGGTGAAATTATTGGAATAGGGGGATTGCATGGTCAAGGTCAGTCATCCCTTTTGAGAAGTATTTTTGGTATTTTACCAAAAAAATCAGGTAATATTTTTATAGAAAATAAAATATTAAACAAAACTAGTCCAAGAAAATCTATTAATTATGGACTGTCTTATATTTCTGGTGACAGAAAAAGAGATGGTATTTTCCCAGGTAGATCAATATTTGAAAATATTTTCCCAATACATTTTTATAAAAATAAAAAAATATTTACTAATAGAAATGGCATTCAACCTCTCGCAAATAATACCTTAGATTTATTAAAAACTGTATATTCAAGTATTAATCAAGAAATTACTAACCTATCTGGAGGAAATCAGCAAAAAATTATTATCGCAAGATGGTTAATAAATTCTCCTCTTATATTGCTTCTAGACGACCCTGCTAAAGGAATAGACTTATCAGCAAAAGCTGATCTTTATTCATTAATTAATCAATTGGCTGAAAAAGGTGTTTCTATAATTTTATATTCTTCTGATGATGAGGAATTACTGACTTATTCAGATAGAATTTTTGTTTTTAACAATGGAAAAATTACTAAATTATTAGAGGGATCAGAAAAAAATAAATATAATCTTTATGAGGCATCCTATGATAATTAAAATATTATAATGCATAAAAATAATAAAAATATTAGTTTACAATTGATAAGAAATTTTCCATTTATTCCTTCGTTAATAATACTTATTGTTTTAATTTTATTAAATGGTTTTTATGAACCTAACAGCATAAGTATAGGTTCTTTAGTTGGATTAATTAGTACATACTTAGCTTTGATGTTATTGGCAGTAGCACAAACATATGTCGTTATGTCAGCGGATATTGATTTATCAGTTGGTGGAGTTATTTCTCTTGTGAATGTATCAATCGTAGCTTTTATGGATCACTTCGGTGGTGGGGTTTATGTAGTTTTGCTTAGTTTACTTTTAGGTATAATTATAGGTATTTTATGTGGTTTAATTAATGGATTTGTTGTTGCTATATTGCGCCTGCAGGCAATTGTTGCAACTTTTGCTACATCTATTTTTTTTATGGGCTTAGCGTTATATATAATGCCAGTTGCAGGAACACCGGCTTCAGATTTGTTTTGGTTAACTTACTTTGAAAATTATTTTGGAATTCCATTTGTAATTTATGCTCTTAGTTTTATTATATTATTAATTTTTTTTTTAAATAAATCTCGTTTTGTAAAAACGCTACTAGCAGTTGGTGATGGTTATTTATCTGCTTTTCAAGGAGGGTTAGATGTAACTAAAACTAGAGTGAAAGGGTTTTTATTATGTGGTTTTTTTTCAGCGGTTTCAGCTTTTTGTCTTACTGGTGAAACAGCAAGCGGAGACCCTTTAGTTGGAACTAAGATGACCTTACTAAGTGTTGCAGCTGTAGTTTTGGGAGGTGGAGCGCTTAGTGGAGGATCTGCATCGGTTATTGGATCAATGATTGGGGTATTAATTATTGGACTAATTAACTCTTTAGTATTTTTTATTGGAACGCCTTCAGAGTGGCAAAATTTAATTCAAGGACTGTCAATATTAATCGCTTTAATGATTGGCATTTATATTAACATAAAGGCTCAAGCATAAAATTTAAACAATGAAAATATTATTTAAAAATGAAAATTTATTTAATCCTATAACAGTAGCTATAACATTAATAATTATTTTATTTTTTTTAGGTAATTTTATTTCACCTGGGTTTGCATCTCCTAATCAAATTATAAGCTTATTAATTGTTGCATCACTTTTAGGAATAATTTCAGCTGGGCAAAATTTAGTTATTCTTGGTGGCAGAGAAGGTATAGATCTGTCTGTAGGAGGAGTAGTGTCTATTGCGGCAGTTGTAGCTGGTAATGTTATGGATGGAAGTAATGCAGCGATATTACCTGCCGTAGCTGTCACTTTGTTTGTTGGAGGGTTTATTGGATTAATTAATGGAATTGGTGTAACATTTATTAAAATTCCTCCACTGGTAATGACGCTAGGAATGTTAGGTGTACTGCAGGGTTTGTTAGTAGTAGTTAGAAATGGAGTTCCTTCTGGCAATGCTGCACCGTTTTTAGTGCATTTTGCAACTAAACCTCTGTTAAATACATTTCCTGGAATTTTATGGCTTTGGCTAATATTAACATTATTTTTAGTTTTTTTACTTAAGCATACTGTCTATGGTTTAAGAATTTATGCCATAGGCACCAATGAAAGGGCTGCTAAAATGACTGCAGTCCCTGTTGAGTTGATAAGAGTAAGTCTGTTTGTTTTATCTGGGATGTTTGCAGCATTAGCTGGTATTTGTCTATTAGGATACTCAGGATCTTCTTTTGCCAATGTTGGAGAACAATATATTTTACCATCAATTATTGCTGTTGTTTTCGGAGGCACGTCCCTTGCTGGAGGTAAAGGCGGTTATGTAGGAACTGCATTGGGAGCAATACTCTTGATAGTTCTTCAGAGCATACTAATTACAATTAGAATAGACGAGTCAGGAAGACAAATGATATTTGGGGCAACTTTGTTATTACTTATGATTTTTTATGGTCGTGGTAAAATGCTTCGATCTTAAAAATGACTAATAAAAGCCTTAAGATTTCAGATATTGCAAAAAAATTAAATATTTCTAGTTCAACAATTTCTAGGGCTTTAACTAATCCAAATTTAGTCGCAAAAAAAACTAGAAAATTTATTTTAAAAGAAGTTAATAAATTAAAATATATACCAAATATTCACGCAAGAAATTTAAGAACAAAATCGTCAAAGACTATACTTTTTTTAGTAAGAGATATTGATAACCAATTTTATTTTGAAGTATTTAGAGGTATTGAAAAAGTAGCTAAGAAAAGTGGATATTCGGTTCTTATGGGTAGTACAGATAATGATTTAAAAAAAGAAATTGATTTTTTTAATATGGTTAAATCAAATCAAGTAGATGGTATGATTTTAATGACGGGAAGATTGCCATCGAGAAAAATTTTTTCATTAAATGAATTAAAACAAATGCCCATAATTTTATCTTTAGAGGATATACCAGAAGTAAACTTTAATTCCCTAACAATTGATAATTTTCAAGCAGCAAAAGAAGCAACAAACTATTTAATAAAATTAGGTCATGAAAAAATTGCTCACATTACATCCCCTCTCTCTGAAACTAGAATTGGAATTTTAAGACGTGATGGTTATAGAGATGCGTTAAAAAAATCAGGTATAAAAATTAATTCAAAATTTGAGTATATTGGTGACTATACTGTAGAAAGTGGAGCAGCTGCATGCAAAAAACTTTTTAAAAGCGCAAATAAGCCAACTGCAATATTTTGCTCTAATGATGAAATGGCTTACGGTGCAATTAATCAGCTTAGAAGAATGAAAATAAATGTCCCAAATAAAGTTTCCGTGATTGGTTTTGACGATTTACCAATGTCAAAGAGTTTTTATCCACCACTATCAACAATATATCAACCGCGCTTCCTAATAGGTGAAAAATCAATGGAATTATTGTTCGAAAAAATAAAAATCCAAAAAAATAAGATTGATAATATAAAACTAAAAACAAAATTAATTATAAGAGACTCTTCTGCAAAAAGGATAAAGTAATTTATTTCTTCAAAATAAATATTTATAATTTTCTAATTTGTAAATAGATTTAATTATAATTACCAGGTAATATATAGGATGATTAAGGAGAAAAGATGAAAACAATTAAAGGACCAGCAATATTTCTTGCGCAATTTGTGGGTGATGATGAGCCATTTAATAATTTAAAAAATATTTCATCTTGGGCATCTAAGCTTGGTTATAAAGGAGTCCAAATACCAAGTTGGGATAACAGATTAATTGATCTTGATAAAGCTGCTGAAAGTAAAGATTACTGCGATGATATAAAGGGTATTCTTCAGGAAAATAATATAGTTATTTCAGAACTATCTACCCATCTTCAAGGGCAGTTAGTTGCTGTTCACCCAACTTATGATATTCAGTTTGATGGTTTCGCTCCAGATTCAGTAAAAAATAATCCTTCAAAAAGACAAGAATGGGCTGTTGATCAAGTTAATAAAGCTATCTTGGCCTCTAAAAATTTTGGTCTAACAGCTCTTGCTACATTTTCAGGAGCATTAGTATGGCCTTTTTTATATCCATGGCCACAACGTCCTGGGGGTTTAGTTGAAGAGGGTTTTGATGAACTTGCTAGAAGATGGCTTCCTATTTTAGATAATTGTGAAAAATCTGGAATTGATCTCTGTTATGAGATTCATCCGGGTGAAGATCTTCACGATGGCGTTACATTTGAAATGTTTTTAGAGCGTGTTAACAATCATTCAAGATGCAATATACTATATGATCCTAGTCATTATGTATTGCAGCATTTAAATTATTTGGATCATATTGATATTTATCATGAAAAAATAAAAATGTTTCATGTCAAAGATGCAGAATTAAACCCTACCGGAAAACAAGGTGTTTATGGTGGTTTTCAATCATGGATTAATAGAGCTGGTAGGTTCAGATCTCTGGGTGACGGACAAGTTGATTTTAAATCTATTTTTTCTAAACTTTCTGGTTATGGTTTCGATGGCTGGGCAGTATTAGAATGGGAATGCTGTATTAAAAGTGCTGAACAGGGGGCAGCAGAAGGAGCGCCTTTTATTGCAAATCATATTATTGATGTTACGACAAAAGCATTTGATGATTTTGCTGATTCAGGTATGGATAAGGAGACTAATAAAAAACTTTTAGGCTTGTAGAGATGAAAAAAAGATTGCGTTTAGGAATGGTAGGTGGAGGACAAGGTGCATTTATAGGTGCGGTTCATCGTTTGTCTGCAAGAATGGATGATAAATATGAGTTTGTAGCTGGTTGTTTGTCTTCGACTCAAGAAAAAGCTGAATCATCAGCAAAAGAACTTGGTTTAGATTTAACAAGAAGCTATCCTGATTATAAAACTATGGCAGAAAAAGAATCACAAATAGACGATGGTATTGAAGTTGTATCTATAGTGACGCCCAATCATATGCACGCTGGACCTGCAATAGAATTTTTAAATAAAGGCATTCATGTTATTTGTGATAAACCGATGACTGCAACAATGGACGAAGCACTTGAATTAATGAAAGCTATAAAGTCATCTAATGCTCATTTTTTTTTAACACACAATTATTCTGGCTATCCAGTGATAAGAGAAATGAGGTCATTGGTTAAAAATGGTGAGCTTGGTAATATAAGAATAGTTAAAGGAGCTTATCTTCAAGGATGGTTAGGTTCAAAGGAAGAAGACACTGGTTCTAATAAGCAAGCAGAATGGAGAACAGACCCTAAAAGAAGTGGAGCAGCTGGAGCGGTTGGAGACATTGGTAGTCATACAATGCATCTATTAGAATTTATTACAGGCCAAAAGTGTGAATCTGTTGCAGCTGATTTAACAACTTTTGTTGAAGGAAGACAGTTAGACGATGATGCTTCAATAATGATTAGAATGAGTGAAAAAGTTAAAGGAAATTTGTCAATTTCACAAATTGCAACTGGTCAAGAAAATAACTTTACCATCTCTATTTATGGTGAAAAAGGAGCGCTACATTGGGCACAAGAAAATCCAAATTATGCTAGATTTTCACAAGTTGGAAAAGCTGATCAGATTATTACAAGAGGAGGAGCAATTCAAAATGAAAATTCATATGCTCCAATTCGTGTTCCTCCAGGTCATCCTGAGGGGTATCTCGAAGGATTTGCCCAAATTTATTCAGATGCAGCTGATATTATTTTAAATCATAAAAATAAAAATGAATTATTAGAGTTATTACCAGGTGGTGATGCTGGATTACAAATAATGAAGTTTATAAATGCTTCTGTAAATTCAAGTAATAATAACAGTATTTGGACTGATTTAAGCTCTATTTAAATAATGCATAATTGGATATGCAATATTTGCATATTTGTTTTTCTTATTTTTAACTTACAATTTATAATATTATATCTAAATAGATATTTACGTTCATCATGTTTTTTCATGACGGAAGTAAGCGAAAGCTGAAGGAACGCATGCAAAGTTATTAAATCGTTCAATCTGTGTAAACAGATCGGAAGTAGGTAAAACCGAAGGAACGCGGAACTTATATATTAATTTCCATAGCTAAGCATGAAAAGTAGCACATAACTTATGGTGAGTTATGTCTTGTGAAATTTATAATGGAGGATTAATGTTTAAAAAATCTCTTTATTTTTTAAGTATATTATCGTTTTTTTTACTTTTAAGCTCTTATGCAAAAGCTGGTGTTGATGCAGAAGTAGCCTACATACTGAATACATTTTCTTTTTTAGTGTGTGGTTTTTTAGTCATGTGGATGGCAGCAGGTTTTTTATTTTTAGAGTCAGGTTTGGTCACTACAAGAAGTGTTTCAACTATTGCTGCTAAAAATATTGGTAAGTTTGCAATTGTTTCAATTGTATTCTACTTATTTGGTTACAATCTGGGGTATGGTATTCCTGAAGGGGGTTATATTGGTTCTTTTAGTATATGGACCGATAATACTTCAATCGAAACCGGATATTCCGATGCTTCTGACTGGTTCTTTCAAGCATTATTTGTTTGTGCAACAGTTTCTATAGTATCTGGAGCAGTTGCCGAGAGAATTAAAATTTGGCCCTTTTTTGCTTTTGCGGCAATACTTGGTGGTTTTATCTATCCGATACAAATGGGTTGGGAATGGGGTGGAGGCTGGCTTGATGCTCTAGGTTTCTCTGACTTTGCAGGATCAACCCTAGTCCATGCTTGTGGTGGATCAGCAGCTTTAGCTGGTGTTATTCTATTAGGTCCTAGAGTAGGAAGATTTTCAGAGTCTGGAGAGCCGGCAAATATGGCACCTTTTGCACCTTCTTCAATACCACTTGTAACTCTTGGAACTTTCATTTTGTGGATGGGATGGTATGGCTTTAATGGAGGGTCGCAATTAGCTCTTGGTTCTTATGAGGATGCAACTGCTATGTCTAAAATCTTCATGAATACTCAGTTAGCTGCTTGTGGAGGATGTATGGCGGGAGCTACCATCACAAGATTAATTGGTGGTAAAACTGATATAGTAATGATGCTTAACGGAGCTCTTGCAGGATTGGTATCTATAACAGCTGAACCGCTAATGCCATCTCCTTTACTCTCAATTTTTATTGGAGCAATTGGCGGTGTGATTATGTTCTATGGTACTCAATTGTTAAACTCTCTTAAACTTGATGATGTCGTTGGGGCAATACCGGTACATATGTTTGCTGGTATATGGGGAACTCTAATTGTACCTTTTACTAATCCAGACGCATCATATGCCATTCAATTATTAGGAGTTGTGTCAGTTTGTTTATTCGTCTTTACTCTTTCTTATATTGTTATTTATTTATTAAAAATTTCAATGGGACTGAGAATAAGTGAAGAGGCCGAAAAACTTGGAACTGATAAAGCAGAAATTGGAGTAGTGGCATATTCAATTAGAGATTAAAAAAACTCATATTGAATAATCAAAAAACAACCATAATTAATTAGTAGAGGAAATAATATTCCTCTACTTTTAATAATTTATGAACGCAGAAGAGATAATTAACTTTAATAAAAAAGCATTATATTCTAGTCTGACTAGTAAAGACACTTCAAGCAGGTTTTTTAACAAGTCTATTTTGCATTATGCAGCCACCATGGAAATATTCTCTTTCAATAAGAATGGTGGTGTATCTTACGAAAAATTATGTTTAAATATTCCAAAAAATCTTGGATCAAGATCTAGCATTCAAAACCTTCTTAATGAAGGATTGGACAAAAAACTCTTAATTAAAATTGAAAGTGATAAAGACAAAAGAATTAAAAATTATTTTTTAACTGACGACTTATACAATGTGGTTTGCAATTGGATAAAAGAACAAAGTAAAATTTATAGTAGTCTAAAAATTTAAAAATTGTTAAATAAAGGAGTTATATGAAAACTGTTTTTATTATTGCTAAAAAAAAATATCTTTTAAAATACGAAAGAAAGATGCCAGAAAAAGAAGTCTTAAAAATGAAATCTTTTGTCACAAACAAAGGTGAAAAAATTATTAAAACTGATAAATTTAAAATTATAAAAATATCAGAAAAAGATAAAGAGAGAATTTTTGAAATAATTCTTTAATTAGGCTCTACCCGAATATTGAGAGAGTTTATTTGGATCTACTCCAAGTAAGCCGTAGGCTTTATTCCATTTGTTGGTTACCTCCTCATCAAATAAGAAAGCCGAGTCCGCTGAAAGAGTCATCCAGCTGTTAGATAGAATCTCTTTTTCAATTTGACCAGGTCCCCAACCAGCATAACCTAAGGCAAGAATACTATTTTTAGGACCTTTTCCATTTGATAAATCTTCAAAAAATTCAGAGGTACTGGTTAGAGCTACACCTTTTTCAATGGATAAAGTTTCTTTTTGAATTACCTCATCAGAATGCAAAACAAAACCTCTCCCACTTTCAACTGGCCCACCGTAACGAATATATAATTTTTTACCTCCTAGAGGTTTATCAATACCAAGTTGTTTTAATAAATCAGGATATAAATCATAATCAATTTTTTTATTAATAATGATCCCCATTGCACCCTCCGTAGAATGAGCACACATATAAATCACAGTCTTATAAAATCTTTCATCTTCAAGAGAAGGCATCGAAATTAATAGTTTTCCAGTTAAATTCATTATTATATATATTCGTATTATTTATAGTATTTCAATAGCGTATTACTATATATTGCAATAATAATTTTTAATGAACATTTTGACTAATTTTTATAAGCTTTTTGTTTATACTTTCATTTTAAGTATAGTTTCTTCATATAGTTTTGCCATATCAAGTGATTGGTCAGTAAGTGAGACGTCAAAATTAAGATTAATCTCACCCTATTCTCAAAATGATGCAAAAAATCTCTTAATTGGACTTGAATATGAGATGGAACCAGGTTGGAAAACATATTGGAAGTCTCCAGGTGATGGAGGTTTTGCTCAATCAATCTCTTGGGAGAATTCAACTAATGTTCAAAATGTTAATATTCAATGGCCTACTCCTATTGAGTTTGAAATATTAGGATTAACTTCTCTTGGGTATCAAAACGATGTTATTTTTCCTCTTGAGATAGAGTTGGAAGATGAATCAAAAAATACTTTTCTAAATTTACATGTCAATTTTCTAATTTGTAAAGAAGTATGCATTCCAGGTGATGCAACACTTTTTTTAGAAATACCATCTGGTAAAAAGAAATTAACGGATAATTATTTTAATCTAGAAAAAGCATTATCATTATTGCCTAAAGAAGATTTTAATAGTTCTTATATAAAGGAGATCAATCTTAAAAATTTTAGTGATGATCAAAACTCTACATTACAATTAGAATTTAAGTCTGATAAAGTTTTTTATAATCCTAAAATATTTCTTCATTCCCCATTTGGTTTACCAGTTGTAAAAAATTCTATTACTTATTCTAATGATAATAAAAAAATAACCACAGATTTTAATTTTGATAAAAATCTTATCTCAGAGAAAAAATTTCCTCTTGAAATCATTATAAAAGATAAAAATCATAATTTTAAGCAAGTAATAGATGTGCAAATGCAGGATCAACCTTTAACTTTAGACACAAACCCTACTTATTTTTATTATATATTAATATCACTGATCGCAGGTTTAATTTTAAATGTTATGCCTTGTGTATTTCCGGTTCTCTCAATAAAGTTAATGTCAGTTTTTTCATCTGAAAAACATAATACTAGAGTCAGTTTTATAACCACTGCTCTAGGAATTATAACTTCTTTTGTTCTTTTAGGATTAATTTTTTTATTTTTACAGTATTTTAACATGTCGATTGCATGGGGTATGCAATTTCAAAACTCCTATTTTTTAATTTTTATTACCTTGGTAATATTTTTATTTATGATGAATATGTTTGGTCAATTTGAAATTATTCTTCCATCTCAATTAAATAATTTAGGTATTTTAGATAATAGTAATAACAAATATCTAAAAGATTTCTTTAATGGCTTCTTTGCAACACTTATGGCAACACCATGTTCTGCTCCTTTTGTAGGTACAGCTATTACAGCAGCATTTACTCAGTCTTACACAATAGGAATTAGTATTTTTTTATTTATGGGTATTGGTATGAGCCTACCATATTTGCTAGTTGCTTTTTTTCCAAAATTAATTAATTTTTTACCTAAACCTGGCAAATGGATGGTGTATATAAAATATACCCTTGGCTTTTTATTATTAGCAACAGTTTTATGGCTATTAAATATTTTATCAAATTTTTTTAATACTTATTTTTTATTTTTATTAATTATATTTTTTTTAGTTCTATCTTACCGAAAAAAAATACCTTTTCAAAGAAACTTAGTTACTATTTTAGTTTTATTTTCTATTATTTCTCTACCCTCGTTTAAAGTTTTTCAGCAGAATATAATTATCGATAATGAAAAAGATTGGTTAAATTTTTTTGATGTTGAAATAGATCAGCTTATTAATAATAAAGAGTTAGTTTTTCTAGATATTACTGCAGATTGGTGTGCCACTTGTCAGTTCAATAAATTAAATGTTCTTAATTCAGATAAAGTTATTCAGTTGTTCAAAGATAATAAAGTTACTTTAGTTAAGGCCGATTGGACAAGACCTAATCCAAAAATAAATATTTTTTTAGAAAAGTATGATCGATTTGGGATCCCCTTTAATGCTTTCTTTTCTAATAATTTTCCTGAAGGGCTTTTGTTATCTGAGTTGCTTTCTGAAAAAGAAATAGTAAACGTAATAAATAAAATAAATTATGAATAAAATAATTCCATCCATAAAAGTCCCAATAATACAAAAAGGTATTGCGTCAAAAGTAATACTTTCCGATGAATTCAAAGGTAAAAAAATTATTATGTTTGGGGTACCTGGAGCTTTCACACCAACTTGTTCTGAAAAACATATGCCAAGTTACATAAAATTACATAATGAGTTTATTGCTAAAGGTATAGACGATATTTATTGTTTATCCGTAAATGATGAATATGTGATGCAAGCATGGCTGTTAAGTTACACTGATGGAGATAAGATTCTAGGTATTGCTGATGGTAATGGGGATGTTAGTATAAATCTTGATTTGTTAGTTGATAAGTCAGCAAATTATATGGGTATGCGTTCTACAAGATTTGCGATGATTATAAGAGATAATAACATTCATGAGCTGCTTATTGAGGAGCCTGGTGAATATAAAAAAACATCTGCAGAAAATTTATTAACTAAAATTTAAAAACAATTATGTTTTTTTGCGTTGAATAATTGCATAAATCGTAACAGCTGACGTTATCATTATTCCATTAATAAACTGTACATAGAATCCTGACAATCCTAAGGCAACAATACCTGATTCAAGAGATCCTATTATTAGTACCCCAATGAAAGTCCCAAATATTGTTCCTTTACCACCAAACACTGAAGTTCCACCTACAAATACGGCTGCAAGAGTAGTGAGCATTAATCCCGACCCTTGAGTAGGCCAGAAGTATAACATTTCATACATTGTAAATATGCCTGCCAAAGAGGAAAAGAATCCAAGTTGAACAAAAGCAATAATTTTTATATTATCAACATTTATACCCATCATTTGAGAGCTGTCTTTATTATCACCCACGAAGTGGATATGGTTTCCAAATTTATGATAACGATAAACCCACTGCATTAAGGCAGTTAAAGCTATAAACCAAATAAACTGTGCTGGAATTAATCCAAAAAGTTTTTCAACAAATAAAGTATGATGCCATGTACCGTCAGCAACATCCACTATAGCAACACCACTACCTTGAGAGACAACATTTACTAAACCTCTCCAAAAATAAAGCGTTCCAATGGTGGCAACAATAGAAGGTATGCCAATCTTAGTTACAAGAAGGCCGTTAATAAGCCCAGCAAACATGCCGAGTGCTGAAGCTAATGCAAAAGCGATAAAAAAATTACCATCAGTTGCTGTTAATACTAAACCAAAAGTAAGTGACGTTATTCCTACAATTGATGGAAATGATAAATCAATTTCTCCAAGAGTAACTACGAATGTTGCTGATATAGCAATGATGCCAAAAAAAGGCATAGACTGCATAAAAGCTCTATAAATAGGGAATCTAGTAAAAACGTGTGGCGCCCCTAAGAAATAAATTAGAAAGAGTACAATTGCTATAATTGTTATACTTATCTCCAATCTATGAGTTTTTACAAAATAACTATTTAATAAGGTGTTCATTTAAGCTTCTACTTTTATCTTTCCAGATTCATGTAATTGAATCATCTTCTGAACAAGTTCTTCTCTTGATATTTCATCTTTATTAAATTCTCCAACAACTTCACCTCTATCTAAAATAATAAATCTATCCGCAGCTCCATAAACATGAATTATATTATGATCTATAAAGATTGCAGATTTATTTTCTTTTTTTAACCCTTTAACAAAATTTAATACTTTTTCTGTTTCTTGAATTGAAAGACCCATAGTAGGTTCATCAAGAACAATTAAGTCTGAATCGAAGTATAATGACCTTCCAAAAGCTACTCCTTGTTTCTCTCCACCTGAAAGGCCCATTATAGTTGAGTCTACGGTAATAGCCTTGGAAGTAAATCCAATGTAGTCCCTTAAAATTTTCTCAGCTTCTTTTCTTTGTTTCTTTACATTCAGAAAACCAAACGCATTGGTTATTTCTCTACCAGCGAAAATATTTCGCCACAACTCTTGTTGATCACAAAGAGCTCTTTCTTGATAAACTGCTTCAATTCCCATTTTTCTGGACTGTGCAACTGATTTAATTACAACTTCCTCACCTTTAAAACTCACTTGACCAGTTGTAGGTCTATGAACGCCAGTGATGACTTTAATAAGTGTTGATTTACCAGCTCCATTATCACCAATGAGAGCAACAACCTCACCTTTGTTGATTTTAATATTAACATCTTTTAAAACTTTGACATTTCCAAAGTTTTTATAAATATTTTTTAACTGTAGAAGTTCTTCTGCCATTTTATTCCTAGAAACAAATCTGCCCTAAAGGCAGATTTGTTATAATTATTTAATTATCTGATTTGTTGTGCAGCTAATGGAGCCACAGCATCAATATTTGCTTTTGTAACAAATGCTGCGCCAGTATCCATAGCTAAACCAGCCATACCAAACTTAGTTGAAAGGTATAATTGAACGATTGGCATATATCCTTGAATAAATGGCTGTTGATCGATTACAACATCAATATATCCAGAATTAATTCCATCAACAATTGGAGCCGATAAATCAAAGCCTGCACCACAAACCGCTTCTGTTCCGTGTCCAGCAGCTTTCATGTAAGTAGGTAAACTTGCAGTTAAACCACCATGATCAGTAATAGCCATTTTGATATCAGGATTTGCACTATAAGTAGCAACATACATTGGTGTACCTTGAGATGCATCAGAGTTTACGTTATCAGGAATTTCTTGATATACAACTTCAACACCCATTGATTCAACACCAGCAATAGCCCCTTTTGTTCTCTCACCTCTATTTGGCATACTTGCAAGACCCCAAACAAAAGCTTTGTCGCCAGCTTCTAGACCACAAACTTCAACACCTTTTTTTCCAAGATTAAAACCAGCAGCAAATAGGTCAGCACCTGCATAACCAAATCCAGTAGTTTTAAGCTCAGCTTCTAAATCAGGAAGAGGAGTGTTCATAGTAGTGATTACTATTCCCATTTCTCTTGCTTCATTAATAATAGGTCTCATTGCAGCATCACCAGGAAAGCCATAAATAGCAATTCCGTCTGGTTGAAGAGCAACAGCTTCTTTGAACTGTTTGATCATGATTTCTGAATTCCACTGAGACCAGTAATAATCAACATCACAACCAGTGTGTTCAGCGGCAGCTACTGCACCGTTATAAACAATAGTTCCAAATGGTCCACCTTCTGGTCCACCTGGAAAAAAGATAAACTTTTTATCACAACTGTAGTCATTTTTAGCAATTGCTGAAGTTGACGCAAAAGCAAAAAATAGAGCTACTAAAGCTAAAATTTTTTTCATTTTTCCTCCATGAATGTATTTTAAATTTAATTAAGGATTTTATAGGTGAAAATGATTATTTTACAAACTTAATCTATAAAAAAATTATTAATCTATAATGCGACATAAAAGTTACCAATTCTCACTAATTATGTAATAATTAATCATAGTTTTAAGTTTGATATTTAAAAAAAAGATGATAACTTCACTATATGGACGTTGATCTTAATAATTGGTATAAACCTGTTATAGATAAAAAAGAATTTAAACAATTATGTAAAAAATCTGACTGGCAAGGTTTTAAACACATGATCATTTATTTTTCATTTTTAGGATTATTTGGTTATTTGGCGTTTGCAACATGGGGCACATGGTGGTCTTTGTTATTTTTTATAATATACGGAAATATTTGGGGATGTAGTGATGCGATATGGCATGAAACTGGTCATAGAACAGCATTTAAATCAAAGTTTTGGAATGATTTTTTTTATTACATTGCCAGCTTTATGGACAATTTTGAGCCAATAAGATGGAGATATTCTCATTATCATCACCATACGTATACAATTTTCACTGATCCTGTAGATTTTGAAATTCATGTTAAAAAACCTACTGATTTATTAATTTTCTTCACTCACTATATACCTTTTTCTGGTTTTATATTTTTTAAAAACTCTCTTCAGTGGGAAACAATTAAGCATGCATTTGGTGTTACAACAGAAGTTATGAAAGTATGTATCCCTGAAAATGAAAGATCAAAATGTCGTTGGTCAGCAAGAAGTCATGTTTTTATTTGGTTAGTCACAATTTTTTGCTCAATTTATTTTCAATCTTGGTTACCTGTGTTGTTTATTGTACTTCCAAATTTTTATGGCAAAACACTAGTCATGCTAATGGGACTCACACAGCACGCAGGTTTACGAGAAGATGTGAAAGATCACCGTTTAACGACAAGAACAGTTAATTTAAACCCAATTTTTAGTTTTTTATATTGGCATATGGAGTATCATGTTGAACACCATATCTTTCCTCAAGTTCCATCTTATAATTTAAAAAAATTACATGCATTAATTAAAGATCAAATGCCACCCGCAAGAAAAGGACTATGGGGAGCGTATAAAGAAATTATTCCAGCTCTAGTGAAACAAGCTAAAGATCCAAACTACAAAATTTCTTTAGTGTTACCAACTTAAAGCTATACCTCGAAAAAAACTTTTTCATAAAAAAAATTAATTTTTTATGAATATGAAAGAATGAACATTGGATAAATAATGAATTCTCTTAAAAAAATATTAATTATAGGCAGTGGTCAAGCTGCTATTTATGCAGCAAGTGAATTCAGAAAAAATGATAAATATTCTTCAATCACAATATTTGGTAATGAAAATCATCATCCGTATGAAAGACCCCCTCTGTCAAAAGAATTTCTTATGGATAAAAAAAAGAAAGATGAATTTTTATTTTTTTCAAAAAATTTTTTTGATGATCATAATGTTTGCTTTATTAATAAAAAAATAGATTCAGTTGATTTTAAAAATAAATATTTAATATCTTTTGATAATAAGAAATATTTTTATGATAAACTTTTAATTACAACAGGCTCTACAAATAGAAAGGTAGAAATTGATAAAGAAATCGATAATGAGATATATTATTTAAGAAATTTAGATGAGGCTAATAAAATTAAAAAGAAAGCTTCTGAAGTAAATAATATAGCTATTATAGGTGGAGGATTTATAGGTTTAGAAATCGCATCTTCTTTAAACCAGCAAAATAAATCAGTAAATGTAATAGAAATTTCTAATCAATTAATGGGAAGAATAATACCTTCTCCTATTGCTAATTTAGTAAAAGCTGAACATGAAAAGAATGGCAATAAAATACATTTAGATAGTAAAATTAAAAGCATTGAAAAAATTAATGATGCTTTTAAAATTTTACTTGAGAATGATCATATTATTGAAACGGAAATGATTATTGGGGGTATTGGCTCTATTCCAACTACAGATTTGTTTAATAACTCAGATTTAGAATTAAAAAATGGAATTTTAACAAATAAATATAATCAAACATCAGTTGAAAATGTTTATGCAGCAGGAGATGTATCAAATTTCTATCACCCACTATATAAAAAAAATATTAGACTTGAGTCTTATCAACATGCCCAAAATCAGGGAATAAATGCTGGAAAGAATATTGCTGGAATAAAATCAGAATATTTATCTGTTCCTTGGATGTGGTCTGATCAATTTGATTTAAATTTACAACTCACTGGATTATGTGATGATTATCATGAAATAATTGAAAGAGGTGTGGATACAGAAAATGGAATTATTCATTTTTTCATTAAGGATGACAAAATAGTTGGGGCATGTGGTTTGGGTTTAGTAGGAAAGGTTGGGCGAGATATTAGAATTGCTTCAAAATTAATTGAAAAACAAACTATTATTGATAAAAAAATTCTATCTGATCTAAATCAAAAATTAAATCCTCTTTTAAAAAAATAGTCAAAAATTATTATTTCTATTTATTTTTTAGATTTTATTATTATATAAACATTATTATGGCAGAAGAAAATTGGATAGAAGTAGGCAAAGTAGACAGTATTGATATGGAGGATCTAATTAGGTTCGATCATGCTGAAAAAACCTTTTGCGTTTATAGAATAGAAGATGGTTTTTATGCTACAGACGGTATTTGTACACATGAAGAAGTTCACCTTGAAGACGGTCTGGTGATGGATGATGAGATAGAATGCCCAATGCATCAAGGGATTTTCAATATAAAAACAGGGGAAGCAATAAGCCCACCTGCTTGTGATGATTTAAAAACTTATCCAGTAAAAGTTGAAAATGATTTAGTTTACATTAATATACCCTAAATTTTTGGGAGATATTTATGAGTAGAAAAAAATTAACAGTTCACGATTATTTACAATGTAAAGGGAAAAGACAACTCAGTGTCATGTTTGTGCATAATGCTGATGAAGCAGCCGCAGCTGAAGAAGCTGGCATTGATATGATTTGTACTTCTCATGATGCTCCACAATTTGGAATTTACAATTCATTTGATGAATTAAAAAGAATTCGCGCAGCTGCACCAACATGCTTTATGCAATCTGGAGGAGCAGTTCGAGTTGCTTCAGAATATGAAGCAATGAAGTTATCTCATAAATATTTAGATATTGGCGCTGATGTAATTTATGGAGGTAACTGGAGTTATAAGTGGCTTAGAGCTCTAAGAGATGAATTTGTTCCTATTAATAGTCATGTTGGTTTAGTGCCAGGAATTGCTACTTGGATCGGTGGATTTAAAGCTCAAGGAAAAACAGCTGATTCAGCAATGAAAGTTTTACAAAACACAATTGAATTACAAGAAGCTGGTGTTGTTGGTGTTGAATTAGAAGTTGTGCCTCCAAAAGTGGCAGAAGTGATAACCAAAAAAGTTGATATTATGACTTTATCCATGGGAAGTGGGTCAGGTTGTGATGGGCAGTATTTATTTGCTAACGATGTACTTGGTTATACTGAAGGTCATACACCTAGGCATGCAAGAATCTATAGAGATTTCAAAAAAGAATTTGCAAAAATTCAAGTAGAGAGAGTTAATGCTTTTAAAGAATTTCATAATGATACTGTAAATAAAAAATTTGACGATCCAAAAATTACTGTTGGAATTGATGAAAAAGAATTTGAAAATTTTTTGAAACTTTCTGAAAAATATTGATTGTAAATGCTTGCTGGTGATGTTGATCTAAATGAATGGTACAAACCTGATATAGATAAAAAAATCTTAAAAGATTTATCTAAGCGTTCAGATATAAAAGGTGCAATTGACATTTCTTTATTTATTTTTATTCTCTCATTATCAGGATATTTTTCTATAGTAACGTGGGGATCTTGGTTATTTATTCCTGCAATCTTACTTTATGGAAATATCTTTTATTGTAAAATCATTAGCATCCAACACGAAACTAATCATGAGACATATTTTAAATCAAGAAAGATTAATAAATTTTTTTATGAGATTACTTCTTTTTTAGGAGGTTTTGAGTCTGTAAGATGGAAATGGAGTCATTTTCATCACCACACTTACACAATTTTTACTCATGAAGAAGTTTACGACTATGAAAATAATAGCCCAAGACCAACTGAGCCAATAAGATTTTTATTAAATTTTTTACCTTTAGGACCGATCATCAATATTCAAAAAGTTAGACACTTCACACATTTTGAAATTATAAAACATTCTTTAGGTCTTATTTCTAATGTTGTAATAATTACTGTCCCTAAAAAAGAAATTAATAAAGTTATAAATATGTCTCGTATTTATGTATCACTATGGTTACTTATTATTGGAATTTCTTTATTTTTAAATTCTTGGCTACCTATTATTATGATCATCTTGCCAGCATTCTATGGCAATACTATCCTAATGATTTGTGGGATGACACAACATGCAGGTTTGGCTGATAATGTGAAGGATCATCGAAAAAGTACTCGTACAGTTATTTTAAATCCTTTTTTTAGTTTTTTATACTCTAATATGGAATATCACATCGAACATCACATCTTTCCAAAAATACCATGTCATAATTTAAAAAAATTCCATAAAATAATTAAAGATCAAATGCCCCCTCCTAAAAGAGGTGTTATAGATGCGTATCAATCTATAATCCCAGCTATTTTTAAACAAGCAAAAGATAAAAATTACTTTATTGATGTTAAAATACCAACTACAAATTAGATATGAGAAAAAAAATAACAGTTAAAGATATACAAAGTTTTAAAGGTAAAAAAAAGTTAGTATGTATTCTTGTTAAGAATATAGAAGAAGCTCTAGCTGCTGATAAAGTTGGTTTCGAAATGTTAGCAACTGGTGTGGCCGGAGAATACAAAAATGATGATGACCATCCTAAGTTTGATGAGTTAATAAAAATGAGAGAAGCAGCACCTACGGCTTTTATGCACTGCGGAGCTCCTGATAGTCTTATACCTACAATAGATGAAGCAAAAAAGTTTTCCTTTAAGATATTAGAGCATGGTTTTGATATGCTTTATTGTAATACGAGGTTCGATCTTATTAAAGAATTATATAAGGAGGGTATTCCTTGTTTAGGGCATGTTGGTTTAGTGCCTCCAAAAAGAACTTGGACAGGAGGATTTGTAGCTGTTGGAAAAACTGCCTCTGAAGCTATGTGGATTTATGATCAATGTTTAAAAATACAGGATGCTGGCGGTGTTGCAATTGAAATGGAGTGCGTTCCGTATAAAATTGCAGAGGCAATTTCTAAAAAAGTCAAACCAACAGTTATGTCTATGGGTAGTGGGCCTGGATGTGATGTTGAGTATGTATTTGGGTGTGACATATTGGGAACAACCAAAGGTCATATTCCGCGACATGCTAAAAAATATAGGGATTTTCAACAAGAATTTGATAGATTACAACAAGAAAGAGAGAATGCTTTTCAAGAATTTTATGATGATGTTCATTCTGGAAGTTTTCCAGAGAAAAAAAATATTGTTGAAATTAATGAAAATGAATTAGATGTTTTCTTAAATAAATTAGAACAAAGAAGTTAAAATGAGTGATAAAAATTTAAATGATGAAAATTTTGGAACCAGAGACAAAAGAGGGCATTGGAAACCTTTTGGAACAATTGCAGTAAATCCGCCTAAATCAATTTTTTTTAATCCACTTAAATTCATAAAATACTTTTTTAAATTCCCAGGAATATTTTTTCCATGGACATTTGTTTTTGGTTTTATAACTGTTCTTACTTATTTGTTTCTTACACCTTCCTTAGAGACAATGAAAACATTTCAAGTTGATTGGATAGCTTTCATTTTTTTTAGAAATGCAGTAATTATCTTACTATGGACTGGTTTTTTTCACCTGAGATTTAAGAATCAAGGAACTTCATTTAAATATAACCCAAGACCGCTAGAAGAAAATAATCCGACTTTTTTATTTAATAACCAAACTAAAGATAATTTATTTTATACTTTTTGCAGTGCTATTCCTTTATGGACAGCCTACGAAGTAATTACTTTTTGGGCTTTTGCAAATCAAGTAATTCCATACGTTAGCTGGGAGATGTATCCCATATATTGTTGTTTTTTATTTTTTCTTGTTCCTTTTATAAGAGATGCACACTTTTATTTAGCACACAGATTGCTGCATTGGGGACCTCTTTATAGAATAGCGCATAAAGTGCATCATCGGAATACAAATACCGGAGCATGGTCTGGTATGTCTATGCATCCAATTGAACATATTTTATATTTTTCTGGAATACTCATTCATTGGATTATCCCTTCCCATCCACTGGTAGCAATGTATCATGTTTTTCATGCTGGTTTAGCCCCAACACCAGGTCACACAGGTTATGAAAAAATGACTTTTAAAAATGGTGTGTCAATTCCTACTGGAGATTATATGCATTATATTCATCATAAATATTTTGAGTGTAATTACTCTGGAGGTAACACAAGTTTTATAGATAAATTGATGGGCACTTTTCATGATGGATCTGATGAGGCGACAAAAGTAGTAATGGCCCGAATTAAAGATAAAGCGCATTACTTATAATCTTTGAAAATTCATGAATAAAGTTGAGTTATTGGATGAGTGTAACAATTCTCTCGGTGAAGGAATAACCTACTCTTCAAGAAATAATTACTTATACTGGTTAGACATTGGTAATAAGTCTAAATTATATAAATTAGATTTAAGTTCGAATAAAAAAGAAATTTTTGAGCTACCAGAGATCGTTACTGCCACATCTGTTAAATCTCAAAATGAATTAATTTTAGCCACAACTAATGGTTTAAAATTATTTAATACGTCTAACAAAAAATTTGAAAGTGTTGTCAATATTGAGAGTCAACAATCACTGACACGATCTAATGATGGTGCTTCTGATGCTTTAGGTAGGTTTTGGTTCGGAACTATGCAAAACAACTTCGATAAAAATGGGTATGGTATTCCTCTTAAAGAGAATATTGGTAAATTATATAAAGTAGATACAAATAAAAAAATTTCTGTAATTGAAGAAGATTTAGGTATTCCTAATACATTTGTGTGGAGTCCTGACAATAAAAATTTTTATTTTACAGATACATTAAATGGAACAATTCTTAGTTATAATTTTGAATTAGAAAGTGGAGAGCTTTCCAATAAAAAAAATTTTGCTATTTTTGATAGAGGTCATCCAGATGGTTCCACAATAGATACAGATGGTTGTGTTTGGAACTGTCGTTGGGGAGGCTCATGCATAGTAAGATTCACACCAAGTGGTAAGGTTGATCAAATAATTGAAATGCCTGTTCAAAATATTACTAATTGTGTTTTTGGTGGAAAAGATATGAAAACACTATTCATTACGACTGCTAGCAATGATAATAAAAATAATTTGGATGGAAGTTTATTTTCTATTAATTTAAACTATCAAGGTATCGAAGACAATAAATCTAAATTAGAATTAAGCTAAATATTGCAAGCTAGCTTTTCTGTGTTAAAGTAGTAAAATTATGGCAGATAAAAAGAAATATAGATCATCAGATTGGTATAATTCTAAATCTCATCGAAGAGATACATTTATTCATCGAGGTTGGATGCGTAATCAAGGACATCCAAATCATCTTTTTGATGGAAGGCCAGTTATAGGCATTTGCAATACATGGTCTGAACTAACACCATGTAATGGACATTTTCGAGAAATTGCTGAGTCTGTAAAAAAAGGAGTTTATGAAGCTGGAGGTTTTCCTCTAGAATTTCCAGTCTTTTCTGCAAGTGAATCAAATTTAAGACCAACTGCAATGCTTTTTAGAAACCTTGCAAGTATGGATGTGGAAGAGGCTATTAGAGGCAACCCAATGGACGGAGTAGTTCTTTTGATGGGTTGCGATAAGACAACTCCATCATTAATGATGGGAGCTGCTAGTGTAGATATTCCAACAATAGGTGTATCGGGTGGACCAATGTTAAATGGTCACCATAGAGGTGAACAGATAGGTTCGGGTACAGGAGTTTGGCAATTGGATGCAGATCTTACTGCAGGCAAAATTACTGAAGAAGATTTTATAGCTGCTGAAATTTCTATGAGTAGATCAAAAGGTAATTGCATGACTATGGGTACAGCATCTACAATGGGAAGTATGGTTGAGGCTTTAGGTATGTCATTACCTCACAATGCAGCTATTCCAGCAGTTGATGCAAGACGTTACGCCCTAGCTCATATGTCAGGAAAAAGAATTGTTGAAATGGTTAAAGAAAATTTAACGATGTCTAAAGTTGTTTCAAAAAATTCTTTTGAAAATGCAATTAAAGTAAATGGAGCTATTGGTGGTTCAACAAATGCAGTTATTCATCTTGCAGCTATTGCTGGAAGATTGGAAATAGATTTATCGTTAGATGATTGGGAGAAATCTGGAAAGGATATTCCAACACTTGTAAATCTTCAACCGTCTGGAAAATATTTAATGGAAGATTTTTATTATGCTGGAGGTGTGCCTGCTGTTATAAAACAACTTTTAGATAAAAATTTACTGAGTAAAAATGCTTTAACAGTAAATGGCAAGACGATCGAAGAAAACAACAAGAATGCTGATTGCTGGAATAAAGATGTAATAAAAGATTTTGAGTCACCTTTGGTTAAAGAAGGTGGAATTAAAATATTAAAAGGTAACATAGCTCCTGATGGTGCTATTTTAAAACCATCTGCTGCAAGCCTCGAGTTAATGCAACACAAAGGTAAAGCAGTTGTTTTTGAAAGTGTGGAAGAATTTCATGATAAAATTGATGATCCAAATTTGGACGTTGATGAAAATTCTATTTTAGTTCTTAAAAATTGTGGACCCAAAGGTTACCCTGGCATGGCAGAGGTAGGAAATATGAGATTGCCTCAAAAAATTTTAAAAAAAGGAATTCGTGATATGATTAGAATTTCTGATGCTAGAATGAGTGGTACCGCTTATGGTACTGTAATACTCCACACATCTCCTGAGGCAGCAGTAAAAGGTCCTTTGGCAGCTGTACAAAATGGAGATTTAATTGAGGTTGATGTCAATAAAGGTACATTAAATTTAGACGTATCAGATGAAATTATTACTAAAAGGTTAGAAGAATATCAACCTGTCTTACCTAAAATAAAAAGTGGATATCAAAAAATGTATATTGATCATGTGATGCAAGCAGATAAAGGTGCTGATCTAGATTTCTTAGTTGGCAAAAGAGGCTCAGAAGTCAAAAGACATAGTCATTAATAATATAATTATGAATAAAATAGATTTAAATAACCGAGTTGCGATTGTCACTGGCGGTGCTCAAGGTTTCGGGTTTTCAATGGTAGAGAGATTTTCAGAGTCAGGTGCAACAGTAATAATATGGGATAAAGATCAGAGCTTGATGGAGAGTTTATCTCTTCCTAAAAACACACATATCATGCAAGTTGATATTACAAGATATGAAGATGTTGAAAATACAACAAATGAAGTACTAAAAAAATTTAACTCTATAGATATATTAGTTAATAACGCAGGTATTGCTGGTCCAAGTTTTAAAACATGGGAATACCCTTTGCAGGACTGGAAAAATGTTATTGATATTGATTTAAGTGGCACTTTTTATTGCTCTAAAGCAGTTGTTCCCCATATGATAAAAGCAAATTATGGAAGAATTGTTAATATTTCATCAATTGCAGGCAAAGAAGGAAATCCAAATGCAATGCCATATAGTGCAGCTAAAGCAGGTGTAATTGCGCTTACGAAATCACTTGGTAAGGAACTTTCAGATAAGAATATTGCTGTTAATTGTGTAACACCAGCAGCAGCTAAAACCAAAATATTTGATCAAATCAGCCAAGAACATATTGATTATATGTTATCGAAGATACCAAGAGGAAGGTTTTTAAAAGTTGATGAATTGGCATCTATGGTATCGTGGTTAGTGTCTGAAGAAAATTCTTATACAACAAGTGCAGTTTTTGATCTAAGTGGTGGAAGAGCTACGTATTAGTTCTAATCAAATACTTTTCCCGGATTCATTATATTATTAGGATCAAGACTATTCTTAATTAACTTCATGTAAGGTAAGTTATCTGGATGTTGTTTGACAAGATATTCTTTTTTATGAATTCCAACACCATGTTCACCAGTTATTGTTCCTTCTAAATCAAGTGCTTTTTGAATGAGCTTATCACTAAACTCTCTTATTACTTTATAACTATCTTTATCTTTTGGATCATATTGTATGGCGACATGAAAATTACCATCACCAACATGCCCAACCATGGGAGCTCTTAATCCATAATTTTGAATTTCTGTTTCGGCAAATTGTATTGCTTCTACAAGGTTTGAAATAGGTACGCAAATATCAGTCGTGTAAACTTTTATATTATTTTTTTCAGCTTTAACTGAGTAATAAACATCATGTCTTGCCTGCCATAATTTATTCCTTTCTTCGGTAGTTTTGGCCCAGGTAAATTTACTCCCATTATTTTCATTAGATATTGTTTCAACTATTTCAATTGATTCATTATTGCTATTTTCACTACCATGAAATTCAAAAAATAAAGTTGGTTTAATTTCTAAATTCTCTAAGCTTGAGTATTTGATACTTATATCCATTTGGTCTTTATTAAGCATTTCTATTCGTGCTATTGGTATCCCGTACTGGATAACTTGTTGCGCAGTTAAAACTGCAGACTCCAAATCCTCAAATTGACAAATTGCACTCATGATGCTCTCTGGAATTGGATTGAGACGAAGTTGTATCTCTGAGATTATTCCTAATGTTCCTTCTGAGCCAATAAATAAATTAGTTAAATTATAACCAGCTGCAGTTTTTTTTGATCTTGTTCCTGTTTGTATAATATCTCCATTAGCAAGTATGACAGTTAATCCTGAAACAACTGTTCGCATGGTGCCATATCTTACAGCCATGGTACCTGAAGCAGATGTTGCTGTCATCCCCCCAAGAGAAGCATCAGCACCTGGATCAATAGGAAAAAAAACTCCTTTGCTTTTTAACTCTTCATTGAGTTGTTTACGCGTGACATAAGCTTGAACGCGGCAATCAAAATCTTCTTCATTAATACTTAATACTTTATTCATTTTTTCCAACGATAATGTAATACCATCGACATTCCCTAAAGCATTTCCTTCAAGAGAAGTCCCTGTTCCAAAAGGAATTATGGAAGCTTTGTGTCTATTACAAAGTTTTACAATAGAAGATATTTCTTCATTATTTTCAGGAAAAACAACAGCTTCTGAGAGTATAGGATCAAAAACATCTTCACCTCCTGCATAATTAGTTCTTACTGAAATTGATTGAGAAAAACGGTCCCCGAGTAAGTCATGAAGTTCGTTTTGCAAAGTTTTATTTTTCATATAATAGAAGCTAATTATCAAACTACTTCAAAAAAAGAAATGAAAGAAATCAAAGAAATCAAAGAATTAAATAAATTATTATCAAAGTATGTAGATGATGGTTTTTTTCCAGGCATTCAATGGCAAATTAATATTGATAATAATCAATATTCTGGAAAATATGGTTTCAATAATATTGAAACACAAGAAAAGGTTTTAGATAATTCTCTTTATAGAATTTGGTCGATGACGAAACCGATAATAGCGGTTGCAGCCTTGCAATTAATTGAAGAAAATAAAATTAATTTGAGTGATCCTATTACAGCATACCTTCCAGAATTTAATGATTTACAAGTTTTGAAAAGAGAAAATGGGAATATTGAAGATGTAGAAAAAATTACTGAATACCCAACAATAAAAGATCTTTTTTTGCATACAGCAGGATTTTCCTATAATTTTTTAGCAGATCCTGTTGGTAAAGAATATGATCAACTAAGATTATTTAATTCAGATACAACTTCTTTAGATCAAGAAATTAAAATTCTAGCTAAAGCACCTCTGCTTTTTAAACCAAATACAAGTTGGCGTTACTCTATTTCAATGGATGTATTGGCAAGAATTATTGAGATTGTTCGTGGAGACTCATTGCAAAATATTTTACAACAAAAAATTTTTAATCCTTTAAATATGAAAGATACAGGATTTACAGTTTCTGAGGAAAATCAAAATCGCGTGATGGTATCTTATGAGTTTGATCCATTAAAAATGAAATTAACTGAATTAATTTCTGATCCACAAAAAATAGGAAATTACGGATACCCACTAAATATTGAATCTTATGCAAGAGGAGGTCATGGACTTTTCTCTAGTCTTAGTGATTATGCAATTTTTGCAAAAATGTTGCATTTTGGGAAATCTGAACAAGGAGAGCAAATTCTTAATGATCAAACATTAAAATTAATTTCTACTAATTTTTTAGAGCCCAAATTCTTTCCAATCGAAATTGCTACTATAGGTATTGTAAAGGATGAAAATTATGTCAACGGTTTAGAAGCTTATGGATGGGGGCTTGGTTGCAGAACTCTACTAGACCCTTCAAAACAAAATAATCTAGGATCAGTTGGTGAATTTGGTTGGGCTGGAGCTGCTTCAACATATTTTTTAGTTGATAATAAAAAACATTTATCAGCAACTATTATGACTCAGGTGTTGTTTGGAAACCCTGATTTAGCGAGAGAGTTTTATACTTATATCTACTCTAACTTTTAAATCCTTTGTTTAAATTTAAATCAATAGAAAGTTTAGGGATGTTATTTGCCGTGATGGCTTATTTTTCTTTTTCTTTATTAGATGCCGTTCAAAAAACTGCTATTATTTATCATTCAGTTTTTCAATTATTATTAATAAAATATTGTTTTGTATTATTTTTATCTTTAATTGAGTCCCAACGAAAAAAGAACTATTCATTTTACAAATCAGGTAATATAAAAATCCAACTTCTCCGAAGTGTCCTGTCTATTATAGAGTCAGCATGTTTTATTCTATCTTTTCGCTATTTATCATTAGCAGATGCTCATAGTATAGCATCACTTACTCCAGTCTTAGTCGTGGCTTTATCAGCAATAATATTAAGAGAGCATGTTTCTTTAAAAACATGGATTGCTATTTTTATTGGTTTTATTGGTGTATTAATTATTATGAGGCCAGGGTTATCTATTTTTGATCCTAAATCGTTAATACCACTTGCAGGCGCTTTTTTCCTTAGCATTTATCAAATAGTAACAAGAAAGGCTTCAGAAAAAGATTCTACAGAAACGTCTTTATTTTATACTTCCATCGTCGGTATAATATTAATGGGTATTATAGGGTATAATTTTTGGCAGCCTTTGATGGATTACTCTTTAATATTTTTCATTGCGATTGGGATCTTTTTCTCTTTAGGTTTATATTTTCAAATTATTGCATTGAGTATGGCGAGAGCAGGAATAATTCAGCCATTTCATTATACGTTAATCTTTTGGGCAATTATTCTTGGTTATATCTTTTATGGTGATTTTCCGGATATCCCAACTTTGATAGGAGCTTTAGTTATTACTATTTCAGGAATTTACACTTTGTCTGTAAAAGAGCAGTATTAACTAATAGACTTTTTAATTCTTTATAAATAAATAAAAGATTATGTTTATTGGAATAGATTTAGGTACATCTTCAGTAAAAATGATCCTTGTAGATCATGAGCAAAATATCTTAGCGACTTCAGATTCTCCTCTTACAGTACAAAATCCTAAAGACGGATATAGTGAACAAAATCCGGAGGAGTGGATCAATGCTACTCTTAAGTGTCTTGAGAGCTTAAAATCAAAAAAACCAAAAGCATTTGCAGAAACAATTTCTATTGGAATTTCTGGTCATATGCACGGGGCTACACTTATTGATAGTTCAGGTAATGTTATCAGACCATGCATTCTATGGAATGATACAAGATCACATAAAGAATGTGAAGAATTTGAAAATCAAGGTTTTGATGTTCGATCAATCTCAGGAAATATTACTATGCCAGGTTTTACTGCACCAAAAATAAATTGGTTAAAAAATAATGAAATAGAAAGTTTTAAAAAAATTTCTAAAGTTTTATTACCAAAAGATTATTTACGTTTTTACTTAACTGGTGAATATTATTCTGAAATGTCTGATGCTTCTGGAACACTGTGGTTAGATGTTAAGGAGAGAAAATGGTCAGAAAAATTATTATCTTGTTCAGATTTAGATATAAACCATATGCCAACACTTGTAGAAGGAAATCAAGAAACTGGAAACTTAAAAAATAGTATTAAAGAAAAATTTAGTTTTAAAAATAATGTGATTGTAGTTGGAGGTGCTGGTGATAATGCGGCAGCAGCAGCAGGCATGGGAATTATTAATCAAAAACAATCATTTATTTCTCTTGGTACTTCTGGAGTTTTTTTTACACCAACACAAAATTTTTTAAGTAATACAGGTGATGCTGTTCACTCATTTTGTCATTGTTTACCGAATAAATGGCATTTAATGTCAGTAATGTTAAGCGCAAGTAATTGTTTGGATTGGATTTGCTCGATAACAAATACATCTATTACAGATACTCTTAAAAATGTTGAAAAATATTTTAATGATCCAAGCTTAGTGTCAAATTCATCTTTTTTTCTACCTTACTTATCTGGAGAAAGAACACCGCATAATGATCCACACATTAGAGGATCATTTCATGCAATGAAAACAACCACTGATGCAACTAATATGCAATACGCAGTTATTGAGGGTGTTAGTTTTGGAATTCTTGATGGTGTTAACTCAATCTTAAAAGTAAATGATAACTTTGATAAAATATTCATGGTTGGGGGAGGGTCGAGAAGTTCTTTTTGGATTGAGCTAATTGCTTCTTTGTTAGAAAGAAATTTAAGTGTTTGTGATCAAAGTGAATATGGGGCAGCTTTAGGTGTAGCCAGACTAGCAATGCATGTCGATAAAAATATACAAGATCAAAACAATATAATTAAAGAAATTAAAATTAGTAAAGAATATAAACCTCAATTTGATAGCATTGATCTTTTAAAAAAGAGATATAAAATTTGGAAAGATTTATATTCTTCAAATAAAAAAATTGCTCCTACTCTTTTAGCATAATTTCTGTAGCCTTATCAGCTATTGCCATTGCAGGAGCATTGGTATTAGCGGCGACAATATTTGGCATCATTGAAACATCAAAAACTCTCAAGTTATCAATACCTTTAACTTGAAGCTTAGAATTTAAAACAGCCATTGGGTCGTTTTCTCTTCCCATTTTACAAGTACCTACAGGGTGCCAGTTTGTTTTAATTGTTTTTTTACAATAATTAATTAATGAATTATCATCGCTAATATTTTTCCCAGGTAGTACCTCTTCTAAAATTATATCTGATAATGGTTTTGTCTTAATTACTTCTCTAGCTAATTTAACACTTGCCAATAATGTGTTGATATCATCTTGATTGCTGAGAAAATTTGGATTGATATCTGGGAGATCTAATGGGTTTGACGATTTAATTTTGACATCTCCTCTAGATTTTGGATTCATTATGCATGAGGTAAGTGTAACACCGTGATCAGGTTTGATGCCTTTAGTATCTCTATCGGTGTACATTATTTGAACACAATATAATTTGATTTTAGGATCATTTTGATCTTGAAGATTTTCTGGGTTAAGAAAAGAACAGCAATCAACACCATTTGATGTGACAGGGCCAGATTTAAATAATAAATATTGAATCCCGTTTCTAATCATACGAAACCCTTTATTTTGTTTGAAATAACCAAACCCTGATTTAGCTCTTGCAACAAATGGAACTTCATGATGATCCTGAAGATTTCTTCCAACCCCAATTAAATTCTCTTCAACTTTAATATCAAAATTTTTTAATAACTTTGCTTCACCAATACCCGAGTGCATTAAGATTTTTGGTGTTACGAGTGCTCCAGCTGTAAGAATTATTTCTTTTCCAAATATTTTTTCATACCTCCCATTTGATACTGTTTCAACTCCAATGGCTTTTTTATTTTCAATTATTAATTTTGTAACTACCGTATTGAGTTTTATATTTAGTTTCTTATTATGCATTATTGGTTCTATGAGTGAAGAAATGGTATCGCATCTTTTGCCATTTCCAATTGTATATTGCATAAGGCCTACACCGTACTGACTGCCATCATTAAAATCTCTATTATAAGGCAAGCCAAGTTTTTGCATTGTTTTGATATATAAATTTGAACCTTCTGCTACATAACCAGGATCAGATACTTTTATAGGCCCTTCTGTTCCATGATATTTTCCAGCTAGCCTTTGATTATTTTCAAGTTTTACATAATTAGCATTCAAAGAATCCCATCCCCATCTACTATCTCCAGTTGCTTCAACCCACCTATCATAATCAGATGGTTTTCCCCTCATATACACCATCCCATTTATGCTTGATCCACCACCGAGTACTTTTGCTTGCGCAATATCATGCTGTCTATTTCCAAGCTGAGGTTGTGGAATTGATTTATAAAATTTTAAATAAGGACTACCATCTAGCATTGGTATCCACCCAGCAGGCATACTTAATAATGGATTATTATTTTTTTTTCCTTCTTCAATAATTAATACTGAATGACCATTTTTAATCAATTTTTCTGCTGTTACAGTACCTGAAGTTCCTCCACCAACTATTATAAAATCATATGTTTTCATCTTAAAATTTATAAATTTAAATATGAATAATGAATATTAACTTTGTAGTCCACTTTTAATAAATTTTAGTGACTCACTTGCTAAATCATCACTATCACTCCACAAGTTTCTCCAAACTGCCAAGGTGTTTGATAGAACTGGATCAACAACTTCAGATGAAAAAGATTCAAAAGTAATTATTCCTGAATAATTTATTTCTTTCAGGCTTTTAAAAGTCTCATCAAAGTTAATATGACCACTTCCGAGATAGCCTCTGTGGTTTTCACCAAAATGAAACATTCCTAAGTTATCTTTTCCAATTAATTTTATTGGTTCTGAATAATTATTTTCTTCAATGTTCATATGATAAGTATCAAGATGAACCTTAACATTTGGTACCCCAAGATCGCTAATATAATCTAGAGCATCTTGTGCCGTATTCATAATATTAGTCTCATATCTATTAACTACTTCAAGGCTTAATATAACATTATTCTTATTTGCTTCTTCAGCAAGATCTCTAATCACTGATAAAGAATTTTCATACCCTCTTTTAGTTTTAGGAGCTTCATTTTTTTGAAGTGCTGAATGAATTACACCACATAAATTTGAAGATCCTACATCTATTGTTTTTTCAAGTGCTTTAAATAAAAGTTCACGTCCTGCATTAACCCTATCTTGATCTTCAGAAGCAATATCAGTCTTAAAACTTAAGCCAAGAGATACCGTTGGTTCAATATTAAATTTTTCATAGGTCTTTGATACAAAATTCGTATCTAGAGCATCAGGATTTAGTAGAGGTAACTCCATCACATCATAGCCAATTTTTGCAACTCTTGAAAGACAGCTTTCAATGCTATGATTTTCAATATCCCCAATGAATGTTAAAGCGTGTACACCAATCTTATTCATAGTTTAATTTGGATTTTTTACATCTTCTGGTAGATTTCTAGCAGCTCTTTCAAAAGCTTTAATACTATCATCAAAAGCTACTGTGTCGGTAATCATAGGTTTAACATTAATCTTTTTACTAGATAACAAACTAATTGCTCTGTCATATTGGTGTGCATATCTAAAGATTGTCTTAATTTCAATTTCTTTTGTTAACAAAGTAGCAAAATCCATTGGAATTGCACTCATAGGATTACCTACAATGACTACTTTACCTGCAGGACAAATAGAATCAAATATAATATCATAAGCTTTCGTTGCTCCTGATGCTTCAAAAATAATATTAGTACCCCAATCATCAGTATGTTTTTTTATTATGTCTATTGGATTTTCATTAACTAAATCAATTGGAATTAAATTTTCAAAATTGTCACACATTCTTAATTTTTCTTTAACAATATCAGCAATAAAAACTTTACAGCATCCACTAGCTAATGCTGTTAAAGCAATAACTAAACCAATAGGACCACAGCCCATCACTAGTGCATTTTCGCCTGGAATAATTTTAGCCTTTTCTGCAGCTTGAAGCCCAACAGCAAGAGGCTCAATCATTGCTCCTTCAGCATAAGAAACATTATCTGGTAATTTAAAAACAAAGTTTGATGGAAAAACAACTTCTGGAGTTAAACAGCCATGATGAGGCGGAGTTGCCCAAAATGTAAGCTTTGGATCAAGGTTATAAATTCCTTTCATATACTCTTTTGAATTCACATCTGGAACACCAGGTTCAATACATACTCTGTCTCCAACTTTAAGACTAGATACTTCACTTCCAGTTTCTATTACTATACCTGATCCTTCATGACCTAAAACCATAGGTTCTTTGACAACAAATGGTCCAATTTTTCCATGTGTATAATAATGAACATCACTTCCACAAATACCCACTGTGTTCATTTTTATTTTTACATCCCTTGATTTTACCTCTGTTGGTAAATCAATATCTCTAAGAGATAACTGTAGTTTTTTTTCTAAAACAAGTGCTTTCATATATTTATTTTCAAATAATTGTAATAATTTACATTATATGTAATTAATTACAATATTTTGTTGTAAAAAATTTCTTTTTATGAAATAAATTACGAGTTTAAATAGATAACGGGAGGTTATTAAATGTTAAGAAAATTTTTTTTAATATGTACTTTAACATTTCTTCCAATAAATAGCTTAATGGCTGTAGATTGGGGAAGTGAACTTGGAGATCACAGTGGAGTCGATTTAAAGGTCCAATCAATTATGGATCCGTACATTGATGCTGTTAAAGAAATATCACCACAATTTGAAACTGCAACTGGTGCGACCGTAACAGTAGAAGGTTTTGGATATGATGGACTTCATGAAAAACAAATTGTTGCGTGTTCACAACAAGACGGATCTTATGATGTCTTATTCATTGATGGTATTTGGATTGGTGAATTTGTTGAAGCTGATTGTATTGAACCAGTTGAAGATATCTGGACTGCAGAAGGAACAGATAAATCAGTTATAGCTTGGGATGATTATATTGACTCTTTTGCTGGACAAGCAATATGGGATGGTAAAAAAATGTGTCTACCTTTTGGTGGCTATTGGCATATGCTTCACTACAGAAAAGATTTATTTGAAGCAGAAGGTTTAGCGGTTCCTGAAACATTTGATGATGTAATGGCAGCTGCAAAATTATTCAAAGATAATCCAAAATATCCAGAATTAGAAGGTGGTTATGCAATGAATATGGCACGTGGTAGTGCTGCTGGTCAACAATACTATGAGTGGATTTATTCTGCTGGTGCACAACCTTGGGAAAGTAACTATCCAGGTTCACCAGATGCTTATGCTGATCAGAGAGGGCTTTATAATTCTCCAGAATCAGTAGCATTTATTGAATGGATGCAAGAAATGGTAAATTACATGCCTCCAGGAGTAGAGCAATATGCTTGGGATGAAAGAGCAAAAGCGTTTACTCAAGGAAAAGTTGCTATGATCAATAACTGGTCTGTAAGAACACCTCTTTTCAATGATCCTGAAATTAGTAAGGTCATGGGAAAATTTGATGTAGCATTATTTCCTCATGCTGAGGGTGCAGAATCAGTTCCACCAGTTGGAGGATGGATTGCTTGTGTCAATAAGCATTCTAAAAATAGACAAGCTGCTTGGGATTATTTAAAATGGTTTGCAAGTCCAGAAATCCACAGAGAGTGGGTTCTAATGGGAGCTCCTCCTAGCAGACATTCAGCAATGAATGATCCTCAGATAAATGCTGAACAACCTTGGACACCAGTTCTATATGAATCAAGCTTAAGAGCTTGGCAAGAGCTGCGCCCAAGACATGCTCTAACATTTGAGTTAATTGAAACACTAGGAATAGAAGTGAACAAAGCTCTTACTGGTGAATCTACAGCTCAAGAGGCAATGGATACGGCTAATAAAAAAATTGATAGACTCCTAAAATCAGAGGGATATATTAATTAATAATTAACATTACTTGGGCTTTTAAATAAAGCCCAAGTATTTTCCTAAAGGTAACCAATGAATAAAGAAAAAATTGAAAAACTTCTATTTATTGTTCCAACCTGTCTTTTTTTGTTAACAATTTCGATCTTTCCTTTTTTATATTCAGTTTACTTGAGTTTATTTCAAGCAAAATTAACAAAAATGCATAAGAAATTTTTTATTGGTTGGGAAAACTATCAAATAATTTTATTTGAAGATGATATTTTTCCTACTGCAATTAAAAACACATTCATGATTGCCTTTAGCTCAATTACCATTGAGATTATTTTAGGTTTTATTATGGCAAAAATTTTTTTTGAAATACGCCATCTTAAAATTTCTAATGTTTTAAGAACAGTAACTATCATGCCTATTATGTTAACTCCTCTTTGCGTAGGTTTAGTTTTTTTATATATTTTAAATCCAACACTTGGCATTTTCAGTTATATTCTTGAAACTTTTTTTGGAATTGAACCCTTTGCTTATTTAGGTCAACCCATACCAGCTAAAATCTCTATTATTGCTATAAATTCTTGGCAGTGGACACCTTTTATGATGATACTCCTGCTTGCTGGTTTAATGACCGTACCAAACGAACAGTATGAAGCTGCGAAAATAGATGGTGCAAATTGGTTTCATGTAATGACAAAAATAGAAATACCATCCATTTTAAGCTTTGTTTTACTAGGAATAGTTTTAAGATTAATCGAATGTATTCGGCTATTTGATATTATTTATGTCACAACTCGTGGTGGACCGGGAATAGCCACAGAAGTGATGGCATATTTTACTTACAGAACTGAATTTAGAAGTTTTCAAGTTGGCACAGGCTCTGCATCAGCAGTAATCATTTTGATTATTAGTTTAATTGTTACAACCATTGCAGTAATGCTTTTACGAAGGGTAGAAAAAAATGAAGACTTCAGCTAGAAAAAACATAACTTTACTAATTCTCGCTTTTTGTTTTACTTTTTTTTTCTTGGCACCTAATCTCTGGATGTTCTTTGGAGCTTTTAAAAATCAAAATGCAATGTTTGCATTACCTCCTGTATGGATACCTGACTTTACATATATAAAAAATTTTACTATCATGTTATCCGAGAGTTACAGATACTTATTAAATTCAATTATAGTGACTATAGGCTCAACAATTGTTTCTCTTGTTTTTTCTTTACCAACAGCATTTGGTTTAACATTTTTCAAATTCAAAGGTAGTAATTTTTTAGCTGATTGGATTTTAAGCACAAGAATGTTACCTCCGGTTGCAGCTGCTATTCCTTTATTTATGCTATTTAAATATCTGAATTTGTTAGATTCCTTATTTGCCTTAATCATAGTGTATACAGCATTTAATATTCCTTTCGCTGTTTGGGTTTCAGCATCTTTTTTTAAAAGAATTCCATATGATTTGATCGAAGCATCAAGAATAGAAGGTGCTTCTTGGTTTCAAATATTTATACAAATTGCAATTCCTTTATCAAAAGGAGGTATTGCAACTGTAGCAATTTTTGTTTTTATATTCAGTTGGAACGAATTGTTAATTGCACTGTTTTTTACTGTATCAGAATCACGGACATTCCCTATTTTTATTTCAGCTCAAGTAAGTCAAGCACAAATTATTTGGGGAAATGTCGCTGCTGCGACAGTAATTCAAAGTATTCCACCAATATTATTGACAATATTTCTTCAAAAAAATATAGTTTCAGGACTGACTTTAGGAGCAGTAAAAAACTAAATGTATGAAATAGGTAAAAATTTAAAATAGTACACTAATAGAATTGCGTGGATGTATTGGAAAGAAAAAATTTCACAAAAAGAAATAGCTAAAAAATTTAATATTAATACAGTTCAGGTTCATCGAATTCTCAGTGAAGCAGAAAAAAATGGTTCAGTTAAAGTATTTGTGGAAGGATCATTTGATATATGTAAAAAATATGAGGAAGATATTAAAGAAAAATATAATCTCAAGCATATTGAGGTTGTACCAAGCGAACATACCTTTGGAAAAAAAACTACTGCCTCCACACTAGACCCTGATCCATTATCTATTGCCTATGCTGGTGCAAATACAATTCTTAATAAAATAAAGGAGGAAAAATGTAGAAATTTTGGCTGGTCTACTGGATCGACAAATACTAGAATAGCTAACTTACTCCCTGAAATAAGAGAAAATGTATCTTTTATAGATACAACTGGATCTTTAAGAAATGATTTATCCTTTAATCCACTCTTAGGATTAAATACACTTTCCAAAAAAACTAGAGGTAAGTGTTACCATTTAGGAGCTCCATATATTTTTCCATCCTTGCAAGAAAAAAATAAGTTTTTTAATATTAAATTTGTAAAAGATATTCTTAAAAAAGAAGAAGAATGTGAATATATTATTTTAGGTATTGGTTCTATGAAGGGTGGAACTAGTTTATATAATAGAGTTAAAAATCATCCGTATTTAATTGATAAGACATTTTTTAATCAAATTAAAAAAGATGGAGCAATATCAGAGTCTAGCGGAAATTTTTTTGACAAACATGGTAAACATTTTGTTTATGATGAAATTGTTAGCAAAGACTTCAGCCTTATTAAGAAAAAGAAAACTATAGCCATAGCTGGAGGTATTCAAAAAGCCTTAGCTATAAAATCTACTTTATTAAACGGATGTCTTTATGGTCTAATTACAGATGAAGAAGCAGCTAAAATTATTTTAAGTTAGAATGATTTTAGATAAATTTAAAATTCCAAACAAGATTGCAATTGTTACAGGTGCTATGGGTGGAAATGGTTTTGCAATTGCTGACGCGCTTGGAGAAGCTGGGGCAAATCTAATTCTCACGGATGTAAAAGAAGATAATAGCATCTTAGATAAATTAAAAATCAAAAATTATTCCTTTGACTTTATTCAAGGTGATATCGCAAATCCTGATTTTCCAGAAGAATTAATAAATTCTACTATAACTAAATATAATTCTTTAGATATTCTTGTTAATTGTGCAGGAATAGCTGCAACTATAGAAATGGAAAATTATGATGATGAGTTATTAACAAAAATGTTTGATGTGAATTTTAAATCAGTATTTCGTCTATGCCGACAAAGTATTTTGCAAATGAAAAATCAAAATAGTGGATGTATTTTAAATATAGGATCTATGTCTGGAATTGTATCTAACTTTCCTCAACCGCAAGTTGCATATAATGCGTCCAAAGCTGCAGTTCACATGTTAACAAAAAGTTTAGCAAGCGATTATGCAAGTCTTAATATTAGAGTTAATGCAATCGCTCCTGGCTATATAAAGACTCCAATGACAAAATTACCAAAAGAAAATGAACATTGGTACGCTAAGTGGAATAAAATGACCCCAATGGGTCGAATGGGGAATCCTGAAGAAGTTGCTACAGCAGCTTTGTTTTTATGTTCTAAGGCTTCTAGTTATATTACTGGAGAGATATTAGTCGTAGATGGTGGGTATACATCAAGGTAGATGAGTAAAGAAAGTTTAGTTATTCCTTCTTATAATAAAGAAGAAATTAAAATTGGCATATTACATTTAGGTGTTGGTAATTTTCATAGAGCACATCAAGCATTATACATTAACGATTATTTAAACCTTAAAAATGATCCTAATTGGGGTATCTGTGGAGTCAACTTAAGAAAGGAAGAAAGAGAGAAAATTTTAATTCTCTAAAAAAAAGAAATGGTAAATATGTTTTAAAAACGATTTCTACTTCAGGGGAGACAGAATTTTCAGATATATATTCGATACAAAAATTAATTGACTGGAGTGAGCATCGTGATGAGGCTGAAAAAATTCTTTGTGATCCAAATATAGAAATTGTGACAATGACAGTTACTGAGAGTGGATATTATATTTCTGAAGATAATGAATTAAATCTAAATTTAAAAATAGTTGATGATAATATTAATAAAAAAAAGAAAATACTATAATATTTTCATATTTATTGTCTGCCTTAAAAAAAAGAATGGAGACAATAGATAAAGAAATCACTCTTCTATGCTGTGATAATATTAGAGAGAATGGTTTAATGTTGGAAAAAACTCTAAAAAAATATGTAAAGAATTCACATGAAGAAAAAAACTTTTAGAATGGATTGAAAAAAAAGTAAGCTTTCCTTCATGTGTAGTAGATAGAATAACACCAAGAGCTCCAGTGAATCTTAAAAAAGAAATAAAAGAAAATTTTTTAATAGATGAAGATTGTAGTGTGATGGCAGAGCCATTTATTCAATGGGTTATCGAAGATAATTTTATTGGTAAGAGACCAAAACTTGAAGATGTTGGTGTTAAATTTGTTGATAATGTTTTTCCATACGAAGAGGCAAAAATAAGGATTTTAAATGGAGGTCATGTTGCTTTAAGTTACATAGGGGCATTAAAAGGACATAAAACTTATGATCAAGCTATTTTAGATAGTGAGTTACAACAATATTTTTTTGAACTTGAAAGAAAAGAAATTATCCCTGCTTTAGGCAATGAAGCGCCCTTTGATCTTGAAGAATATATGATGATTATTTTTGATAGATTTAAAAACAAAAATATAGGAGACAAGCTTGAAAGAATTGCTATGGATGGTGTTGGAAAATTTCCTATTTTTATCCTACCGACCATCAATAAGTGTTTTGCATTAAATATTAATCCTGAAAATTCAATTGAGTCTATAGCTAGTTGGTATATTTTTATGAAAAAAATTAATAACAAAACTTTAGAGTTTAACTATTATGAGCCAAGTTGGGACTGGATTAAAAAATATTTAGATGATGATGTATTGGAAAAATTTATATTTAATAGTCATTTATGGGGCGATACTCCAAATAAATATCCTTTATTTTCAGATATATTAAGAAAAAAAATATTATTTTTTAAAAACATATTTTTATAAATCTAATAAAAAAAATTGACACTTATCAGTGTAATAAGTGTTTTTTTCATTATTTTTTTTAAAAGAAGAAATATTTAGATCATTTATCTTCATCTATTATAATTTGAAGCTTAACATCTGTTGGTCTATGTTCTGCAGCTCTTTCAAATGCTTCAACACTTTCTTCAAATTTAAATGTATGAGTAATCATTGGTTTTACATCAATTTTACCACTTTCAAGAAGTCTTAATGATGGCTCATATTGATGAGAATATCTGTGAACTGTTTGATATTCTAATCCTTTAGAGAATAAAATTGCCCAATTCATAGGAACTGGCTCAGCATTATTTCCAATTAGAACAACATGTGCTCCTGGAGCACAACAAGAAAATATAGCCTCATATGCTTTTACTGCTCCACTACATTCAAAAAAAGCGGTCAACACCCCAACCATTTGTTTCATCCATTATTCTTTCAGATAAGTTTTCTTTAGATAAATCTACTGGAATTAAATTTGGATAATGATCACACATTTTTAATTTTTCAGCCAAGATATCAGCAATGTATACTTTTGAACAACCACCAGCTAAAGCTGCTAATCCTGTAACTAAACCAATTGGACCACAACCCATTACTAAGCCAATTTGACCTGGTTTAATTTTAGCTTTTGTAACTCCTTGCATTCCAACAGCTAATGGCTCAACCATTGCACCTTCAGCATATGATAAATTATTAGGTATTTTAAAAACCATATCACCTGGAAAAACTACCTCTGGAGTTAGACATCCATGAATTGGCGGTGTCGCCCAAAACTTTACTTTCTGATCATAATTGTACATGCCTAATTTATATTCTTTAGATTTTTTACTAACGACTTGAGGCTCAATGCAAACCCTATCACCTTCTTTAAGAATTGTTTCATTTTTACCAACTGCAATTACTGTACCCGAACCTTCATGACCTAAAACCATAGGAGCATTGACATGCCATTGCCCTATTTTACCATGCTCATAATAATGAATATCGGAACCACAAATTCCAACAGTATGCATTTTGATTTTAACATCATCTGGCCCAACCTCTGTTGGAAGATCAATATCACGTAAGTTTAATTCTAATTGTTTTTCTAATACTAAAGCTTTCATATTTTATCCTTTCCAAATAACGTATATAATCCAAGCTATCCCAATCCCAATTGCAAAATTAATAGAAATAAAACTTTCTATAAATCTCATCCAAAACAATTGGAGTGCAACATAACTAATTACTCCAATAAAAAGCCTATCAAACCAATTGGTATTGATGGGAATAAAACCTCTTTTTTTCATATTAGCCTTTTACTGCTCCAAATGTTAATCCCGCAACAATATATCTTTGTACTAAAAATAAGAATAATAATGCAGGTATCATAGATACCAAAGCAACAGCAGCCATAGTTCCCCAATTAGTTCCAGTCGTGGTAACAAATTCAGATAAGCCAGTAGGTATTGTTCTCGCATAAACACTTGTTAGAGTTGAGGCTAGCAAGTATTCATTCCATGCAAATAGAAAACTTAATAAAGAAGTAACTGCGATACCAGGTGCAGCAAGCGGTATTATCAACTTCCAAAATATTGTAAATATATTCGCCCCATCTACTATCATTGCTTCATCTAATTCTTTAGGAATACCATCAATTATCCCCTTTAAAAGCCAAATGGCGAAAGGAAGATTAAAAACACAATATAATAAAATTAATCCAATTTTCGTATCAAATAAAGTGAAGTCTCCAAATTTAAAAACAGTTGAAAATAATAAAAATAATGGCAACATAAATGCTGCTGGAGGTGCCATTCTATTTGTCATTGTCCAGAAAAATATACTTTCAGAACCAGGTAGTTTAAACCTTGATAATGCGTATGTGGCCATTAATGCTAATGTCGTTACAAGTAGTGCATTTGATGTTGCTACTATAATTGAATTAATAAGATAATCAGAATAAATTCCATCAATAAAAGGTTTAGTAAAATTCTTCCAATGAATTTTATTTAAAAATGTTGGACTTAAATCAGGTTTACCAAATAATTCAACCGGTGTTCTTGTAGAAACTAGAACCATCCAATATATTGGAAAAAGAGTAATAATTGACAAAATACTCCATAGAAGTGTTGTTAAAATTTTACCAAATAATTTTCTAATCTTCATTTTTACCTCTTGAAACCATAACGCTATATAATAGCCAGCAAATAACTATTGTAATATATAAATACAAAATAGACATAGCTGAGCCAAGTCCATAAAATCTTTTTTCAAATACCTCTTTCCAAATATGTATTCCTGTAAAACGTGTTGCGTATCCTGGCCCACCACCTGTTAACATCCAAACCTCATCAACTATTTTTAGAGAATCCATTAGACGAATAAATATGACTACAATTAAGACAGGCACCATCATAGGTATGGTGATATAAATAAATATTTGAAAATTATTAGCCCCATCTATTTTTGCAGACTCATAGGGGTCTTGAGGAAGAGCACTTAAGCCTGCTAACAAGGTTAATGTAACAAATGGAGTCCAATGCCATATATCCATAATGACAATCATCCAAAACGCCTGCTCTGCATGTAACCCATAGTTTAAAGTGTATCCAAAATAATCTTTTAAAAGATGTGGTAAGGGTCCCAAGCCCTGAACTGTAAATAATTTAAATATAGATCCAACAACGATTGGCGCAATTACTAGAGGTAAGGTATGAATACCTCTAAAAAATGATTTTAATGGAAATGAACTAAGTAGTGATAAAGCTAAAATAAAACCAAGTCCCAACTCAAAGAACAATGTTACAACTGAAAATTTTATTGAACGCCATATTGAGGCTAAAAAAACTTCATCAAAAATTAAGCGTCTGTAGTTAAATCCAAAACCTTCAAATTGCATTGAGGGATCAACTGCGAGAGGGTTCCATTTAAAAAAGCCAACATACAAAACGTAAAAAAATGGAACTAGGCCCATTATTAATAAAATAATTATTGTAGGTGATAAAAGTAACCAACCAGTTCTATTATTTGAAAACATAAAAAAAATAGGGAGGCGTTTTAGCCTCCCTTATTAAAGTATTTAATTAACCTTGGTAACCAAGATCTGACATTACTTGATCAAGAGCTTTACAAGCTCCATCAAGAGCTTCTTCTGGAGTCATTTCACCAGCTAAAGCACTATAAATGAACGGATCAATAGCACCTCTTCCCGCTCCGTGGAAAGGGAATGGTGGAGCACCAGCATACAAGAAGCCAGTATCTCTCATTAGTGAGAAGTATCCATCAGCTTGCTCATCAACAGCCAATACTTTTGGATCTGCATATGTATCTTTATGAGTTATACGTCCTCCTGCAATTGCCCAATCAGCTTGATGATCATTCAATGCAACATATTGTAACCAAAGCATAGTTGCTTCAATATTTTTTGATGAATGAGGAATACCATAAGCACCTCCATCAAAATAACCAATATATCCATTACCTGATGCGGCTTGTGTCATTACACCCGGTGCAGTTGGAGGTAGCATCACACCAACATTTCCTACAACAGCTGATTTTTCAGCATCAGTTGCAATCCATGCAGCATTTTCACCATATACCCATCCTTGTGCTGCTCTTCCTGCAGCGAAAGAAGCGCCAACTTCACTCCAAGTGCTTTGAAGTGCTTCAGGTGGAGCAAAAGGTAATAATTGTGTCCAGAAATTAAGTGCAGCTTTAGCTCTTCCTCCATTTAGCTGACCACCGTCTTCAACACAAGAATGATAGTTATCCATATTTACACCCCAGTTGTATAAACCGAAAGATGGTCCAATAGACTCTAAGAACTCATATGTAGAAGCTGGATGTCCAGTATGTCCCTGAACTGTTGTACCCCAACATTCCATTCCTTTATCAGCACAGTAATGCGTAAAGAATTCAGCATTATCTCTATATTGATCAAATGAGGTTGCAGGCGTTAATCCATATCCATATTGAGCTCTAAAAGCAGCTTTTGCATCAGCAGCTTCAAATAAATCTTTTCTATATAGATATACTTTTATGAATGCCTCCATTGGAACACCAAATACATCACCAGATCCATCTTTAAAATAATCGATGAAAGTTGTGAAGTCATCAAGGCTTACACCAGGAGCTTGAAGATCAGGATTATTAGCTAAACCTTGTGTGATGTTAACTAAGAAGTCTCTGTTTAAATAATCATAAACAATATCTTGTTCGATATATACAAAGTCATAGATTCCAGAATTTGCTTCCATGTCTTTAATTGCTTTGTCATACATCGAATCCCAAGATGTATTTTCAAGCTGTACTTTGATACCAGTTAAAGCTTCAAATTCTTTTGCTAAAACTTCTCCAGCGTATTGTCCTGGAGGTGTATTCTCAGCTACACCTTGAAGTACTGTACCCGCATATGGAGCACCTGCTTTTTTCCACCATTCAGCATGACCATCAGCCATAGCCGCAAAAGAAAATGTAGATGCTACAAGGGCAATAATAAGATTTTTCATTATATTCCTCCAATTTAAAAAGATAACTATGAAATTAATTTCACATAGCTAAATTAATTTCACATTAACTAAAATATAATAGAAAGCAAATAAAATAATAGGAGATTTTCTTGCTACTTAAATCTTTTTTGAAGTATCTTCGTCCGTAATTAAGCCAGTAAATAAGCCGCTTTTTAAAACTGATTGTATTTGAGAAATTTTATTTTTACCCCCAGCTATCAATATTGTTTTAGAATTTTTGAATGAGTCAATTTTTGCTCCAATAATTTTTTTTGTTTCTTTGTTTAAAATTAGATTACCCTCTTTATCAAAAAAATTACCAGCTACCTCGCCAACCGCACCCTTTTCTTTTAGTTTTTTAATAGACTCTTTGCTAACAATGTTAGATTTAACAATTTGAGAAGTTTCAAACAACCCCCCCACACTGAGAATTTTAATTTTTGTATTACTTGCTTTATTTATAATTTTTTTAATAAAATTAATTTTTTCTATTAATTTTTTTTGTTCAATAGACTCAATTATAAATGGAATACCAATATTAAAACACTCACCATTAGTTTTTTCAGCTATCTGATTAATACCGGTTTTTATTTGAATTGAATTATTTGAAGTTAAAGAACCGTTTAGAGTGATAAAATCAATTTTTTTATTTATTTTTGGTAGCCATTTAGCAACAGCATTCATAGTATTTCCAGTTCCAATTCCAAATTCAGTTATTTTGTTTTCATTAATTTGATTCATAATAAATCTTGCTCCAGCCGCACCTAACATTTGGATTGGATCACTGTTATCTTCATCGTTTGGAATGACTTCACAAAGTTTTAAATTATATTTTTGCTTAATTATTACTTCATATTTTGTAGTTTTATCAAATCCACCTTCAACAAAAGTTTTAACAAATCCATTTTTATCTGCAAAAGCTATGAGTCTATGTACACGCATTTTACTCAATCCAATTTTTTTTGCTATCTGATTTTGATTTAACTTAGCAACATAGTAAAACCACGCACATTTTTTTGATAAAAATTTTTCATCCACAATTTTTGGATTTTCAATATTCATTATTTATTACAACCATAAAATAAATATATTTACAATGAAATAAATTTCTTCTTTGAAATTTGTTTCAAAGAGAATAAGATGTTTAAAAAAAGGAGGAAAAATGATTTTGGAAAAATTCAGAATTGATGGAAAAATTGCTCTTATAACTGGAGGCACAAGAGGTATAGGTCTTGCTATTGCTCATGCACTTGGTGAGGCTGGAGCAAAGCTAGTGGTAACAAGTAGAACTGACAAATTTGGAGGCTTAGAGAGTTTAAAGAAAGCAAACTATGACGTCTCTTTTTTTGAAAGTGATATGCATGACAAAACTGTACCTCAAAGAATAATAGATTACGTATTAGATAAGCACAACAGACTTGATATCCTTGTTAATAATGCTGGGGTGGCAAGGCATGGTGAGATGGAAGAGTATAACGATGATCTTTTGGATAGTATAATGGATATTAATGTAGATTCAGTCTTTAGGATGTGTCGCTCAGCCATTACTCCTATGAAAAATCAAGGTGAGGGGGTAATCTTAAATATTGGCTCTATATCTGGTTTAGTGTCAAATATACCACAACCACAAGTTGCATATAATGCTTCAAAAGCTGCTGTGCATATGATGACTAAAAGTTTGGCTAGTGATTTCGCAGATAAAAATATTCGTGTTAATGCTCTTGCTCCTGGATATTTTAGAACTGAAATGACTAGTTTGCCAAAAGAAAACGAACACTGGTATCCTACTTGGGATAAGATGACACCGCTTAACAGAATGGGTGAAACTCATGAAATTGGAGCAGCAGCATTATTTTTGTGCAGCCCTGCATCTAGTTATATAACTGGTGAAGTTTTAGTAATTGATGGAGGATATACTACTAGATAATTAATGGATAAATTTTCTGATTATATTGTTGTAGGTGGTGGTGCCTCTGGATGCGCTTTAACAAACAAATTATTAAGCGCAAATAAATCTGTTACTTTAATTGAGGCAGGCTATTTACATCATAATTTTTTATTAGATGTTCCTGCAGGTTTTTTTAAATTAATTAATGACTCAAAATATGCCAAGTATTATAAAACAAAGCCACAAAATCACTTAAATGGTAGAGAAAATATTATCCCCCAAGGAAATGTCTTGGGTGGAGGCACTTCCATAAATGCTCAAGTTTATATGAGGGGTAGGGCAGAGGATTATAACGAATGGGATGAAATTTTAAGAGTTAATAATGATGGAGCTAGTTGGAACTGGGATGCCGTCCTTCCTTATTTTAGAGAAATGGAAAATAATTCTCGGTTAAATAATAAATATCACAGCAACAAAGGAAATCTCAATGTGTCTGATTCTCCTCATGTTGATCAACTTTCATATGATTTTATTGATTCTGTTGCCCTTCTTGGAGTTGATAAAACTGATGACTTTAATGGTGAGCATCAGAAAGGTGTTGGTCTATATCAATTTATGAATAGGAAAGGTAAGAGATCATCATCAGCTTATGCATTCATTGAAAATCATTTAAAAAACCCTCTTTTAAATTTATTGTTAGAAACAACTGTCAAAGAAATAATAATAGAAAATGAAGTTGCTATAGGAGTTGTTATTGTAAATCGATTTGGAGAAGAGGAGAAGATTTTTGCAAATAAAGAAGTAATACTAACTGCTGGATCATTTATAACTCCAAAACTTTTAATGTTATCAGGTCTTGGTGATGAAGAGGAATTACATAAATTTTCATTAAAATGTAAAAATAATCTACCTGGTGTTGGTAAAAATTTAATGGATCATCCAGAATGTCCTTTAATAGCTAAAGCAAATGGTAAGCACGGTTATTTCAAACAAGGTGAAGGATGGAGGATGTTAAAAAATGGAATTGAATTTCTTCTTTTTGGAACAGGTAGGGTTAATTCTACAGGAGTTGAAGCAGGAGCTTTTATAAATCCATTAAACAAAAATGATTTATCTTACATACAAGCTTTTTTTGTTCCTAGCATATATATGAATTCTGATACTCTAGGAGTTATAGATGATGATTACGGTATGTCTATAACAACGGTAATGACCAAACCAAAATCTAGAGGGCATGTAAAACTTCAATCCTCTAACTTTAAAGATCCCCCAATTATTGAGTTAAATTTACTTAAACATGAAGATGATTTAAAAATGATGATGGCTGGACAACGATTTTTTTTAGAAGCTCTAACTACAGGTCCGCTCTCTAAAAAAGTAGAAAAAATAATAGTTCCAGACATTGATAACTTGACTGATGATAATTTAGAAGCACATTGTAAAAGATTTGTAAGAACTAATTACCATCCTTCTGGGACAGCTAAAATGGGAGCTGATAATGATAAAATGGCAGTGCTTGATTCAAAGTTAAGAGTAAGAGGTATAGAAAATCTTAGAGTTTGCGATCTTTCCGCAATGCCTAATATTAATTCTGGGAACACATCTGCTCCAGCTATGATGCTTGGATTGCGTTGTGCAGATTTTTTAAATCAATCTTAATTTAGTTTATTAATTTTTTTTTCTTAATTTCTTCAGTCCAAATCTTATATAATTTTTTATAGTTTGTATTTTTTAGAATAGAAATTTTACTAAGATTTAATTTACTTTTATTTTTAATATTAAATAATAAGCTTGCACCTAAACTTGTTCCAATTTGTTTTTTATTACTAAATATTTTTTGGTTTGATCTAAGTGTAGCAATTATGCTCATAATGTTATTATTTTTTGTTAAAGGACCATCTAAAATTATATCAGATGATGAGTTCATGTAATCAAGGCAAAAATTTAAAGTAAAAGCCATATAAATACAAACAAGAGTGTACTTTTGATTATTATTTAATCTTATTGTCTTAATTTTTGATAATTTTTTATTTATTTTAAATGGACCTGCACTCGCAAAACTTGGGTATATTAAATTTTTGATTACATCTGTTTCATTAATTTTAGAAAAAGTTTTTTTAGTTATATTTAATAAGTCACAAAGGGTATCATATTCTCTACCTCCCATAAATCGCATCGTAGGAACATGATTTCCAAATATATCAATACTGCATAACATATCTAATTTAGGGTTTAATTTTGATAATCTGGTAGATTGATTAAAAATAATGTACCATGTACCAGTTGATACTAATGTAAAATTTTTTAATGAAGAATTTTTAAAATATAAATAAGAAGCATTGCTATCATGAATTCCATTAAGAACATTTATTTTGCTATCTTTTATAAATAAATCACCAATTTTTTCCCAAGCTTTATTAATTTTGGGAAATTTTTTTGCTATTTTAAGTTTGTTAACGAGTGATGAATAATTGTTTTTTTTAAAATTCCATAAAAAACTATGACATCCAATATATGAAATTTCACTTGAATAATTACCTGTTAGTTTCCAAGTTATATATTGAGGATATGATAAAATGAATTTAGTATTTTTAATTATTTCAGGAAAAACACGATCTAAATAGTATATTTGTTGACCAATATTTAAGCCACCTTCTAAATGAGGAGTTAAAGAAGTTTTAAAACTTGGCGCCAAATTTTGAAAATCTTTACTAAATTTATCATATTTATATTCGTAATCTGTACTTGCAATTATTTCTTGATCATTTTGATTTATAAAAGCAACAGTTGCACCATGAGTTGTGCAAACAAATTTTTTGAAGTTATAGATTGTTGAAAATTTATTCAAATTTAATAACAGCCATTTAATAATTTTTTCAGAATTTAAATAAGAGATTTTTTTTTTATAGAATTTTAATGTTTGTTTTGTTTTAATTTCTTTAAAAAATTGTCCCTTTTCATCTAAAAAGACAAGTTTAACGTTAGTTTTACCAATATCTAAAATAATATTTAATTTTTTTTTACTCATCTAGTAAAAGATGTGATGTTTCCTCCATCAACATTAAGAATATTGCCTGTTGATTTTTTAGATTTTGAACTTGCAAAGAAGTAAACACCCTCGGCTATATCTTGAGGTAAAATACTTACTTTTAACAAACTTCTATTTTTGTAAAATTCTTCAACTTTATTTATTGATATTTTATTTCCATCAGCTCTTTGTTTTTTCCATCCACCACTCCATATTTTGGAATTTTGAATCACGGCATCTGGATTAACAACATTTGATCTAATTTTATATGCAGAACCTTCTAGCGCGATTGATCTTGATAAATGAAGTAAAGAGCTTTTAGCAACACTATAGGCCGACGCTCCTTTAGAGGCATTCAAACTATTTTTGCTCGAGATAAATATGATAGAGCCGCCTTTATCTTGGGTCATCATATTTTGATAAACTTCTCTGCTAATTAAAAAACATCCTTTTGAGAGCACGTCCATATTTTGATCCCATAATTTAGATGAGGTTTTTTCAAATAAGGCAGCAGATGCAAAACCTGCATTTGCGACTAAAATATCAATACCACCAAATAACTCTACGCTTTTATTAACAGTAAGTTTGACTTCACTTTCGTTTGTAACATCCATTAACAGTGACTTAACCACATCATTACCAAATGTACTGGCAAATTCGGAATGCGTTTTGTGAAGAGCTTTTTTATCAATATCTGTTAAAATTACACAACAACCTTCTTGAAGAAATTTCTTTGCAGTTGCTGAACCTATGCCGCCTGCTGCTCCAGTAATTAATGCTACTTTACCTGCAAGTTCTTTTTCAGGAGGCATTCTTTTTAATTTTGCTTCTTCCAGTTCCCAGTACTCAATTCTAAATGCTTCTTTTTCAGACAAACCAGTATACTTATTAATACCCTCAGCTCCTTTCATGACATTAATAGCATTGCAAAAAAATTCACTTGCAATTCTAGCCGTAGCCTTATTTTTGGCAAATGACATCATTCCATATTCAGGAATTAAAATAATTACAGGGTAAGGATCTCTCAAATTTGGTGAGTTCTTATTTTTATTTCGCAAGTAGTATTTAGTGTAAGCTTCTTTGTATTTAAATAAATAATTTTTGATTACATTATTTAATTTATTTTCATCTTTAATTAGACTGGTTAATGATGGAAGTACTAATGGTAATCTTTTTGTTCTTAAAAAATGATCAGGACAAGAAGTCCCAATGGAAGCAACTTTTTTTAAATTTTCTGAATTTACAAATTCTAGACAAGTTTCAGATTTATCTAAATGTAAAATTTTGGAGTTATCAAATGATAAATTGCCTCTTATGATAGATATCAATTTTTTTTCATATTCAGGATGCGTTTTCTTTTTAAAAATAGGCTTTCCAAAAGAATATTTTTTTATTGAGTTATTAAGATAAACTTGTGCTTTTTTAATTATATCAATTGAGTTTTTATAACATTCTTCACTTGTATCTCCCCAAGTAAATAAGCCGTGATGGCCAAGAACTATTCCGATAATATCTTTATTTTTTTTTATTAATTTTTCCATTTTTAAACCTAAGTCAAAACCAGGTCTTTGCCAATCAAGCCATCCTATTTTATTGTTATAAACTTTTTTAATAATGTCCTTACCATTTTTCATTGTGGCTAAAGCAATTATTGAGTCAGGATGTGTGTGATCAACTTCTGGGAAAGGCACATAAGCATGTAAAGGTGTATCTATACTTGCTGCTCTTGGATTATTATTAAAAGTACACATTGGATAATACCCAACTATTTCATCTTCATAATTAAAACCTCGGTAAACATTTTTAAGACTTTCAAGTTTTTCCATATACAAACTAGCAAATCCCTCTTTTTTTATAGATCCAAGATCACCACCTGATCCTTTAACATACAACACTGTTTGATTTTTGTTGTTTATAGGATCTTTAGAAATAATTTTTGAAGATGTATTGCCACCACCAAAATTTGTGATTTTTAAATCTTGCCCTAATAAATTTGATCTAATTATTAATTGTTCTAACTTATTTTTATTATTATATTTTTTTTGCCAATTATTTTTTATTGTTTTTTGAAATCTCATTATTCACTTCTAATTTAAAGATTTGATAGCTACAACAGAAAAAATTTTTTTTATATTCAAATACTATCATTATTTTTCATTTATTTTCAAATTGATAGAATTATAATTTTAAATTGATTGATTAAATTTATTTTTTATAGATAATATTTTACAAATTAATGGAGGAAAAATGAAAAAATTATTTTTAGTATTAATTTCCACTGCCCTTTTTACTTTTAGTGCAACTGCAGCAGATATGCGTATCGCACTTGTTGTTAAAGGGTTAGGTATTGGCTTCTTTGAAGCTGCTGCTGAAGGTGGAGAAGAAGCTGCAAATGAAATTGGTGGGATTGAAGTAATCTATACTGGTCCAGCTACAACAACAGCTGAAGCACAAATAGAAGTTATCAATTCTTTAATAGCTCAAAAAGTTGATGCAATAGCTATCTCAGCAAATGACAGAGATGCTCTTGTTCCAATAGGTAAAAAGGCTATGGATAGAGGTATCACTGTAATTTCTTGGGACTCTGGTATTGGTGAAGATGGTAGGGTAATGAACTTAGACCCATCTAACACTGCCCTAATTGGCTCATCTAATATTAAGTGGATGAAAAATTCTATGGGTGATGAGGGAGAATTTGCAATTTTAAGTGCAACAAGTCAAGCGACTAACCAAAACGCTTGGATTGAAGAAATGAAAAAAGAATTTGCAAAACCTGAATATTCAAAAATGAAGTGGGTAGACACAGTTTATGGTGATGATTTATTTGATAAAAGTTACCAGGAAGCTCTTGGTCTTTTCAAAAAATATCCAAACCTTAAGGGTATAATTGCGCCAACTTCAGTAGGTATCGTTGCTGCAGCAAAAGCTGTTGAAGATCAAGGTTTAGTTGGAAAAGTTTATGTAACAGGTCTAGGTCTTCCAAGTGAAATGAAAGCTCACGTTAAAAACGGTTCTGCTAAACAGTTTGGAATTTGGAACCCAATTGATTTAGGATATTCTGCTATTTATCTTTCGCATCAAATTGCAACAGGTGCTTATTCTGGTCAAGAAGGTGAATGTATTCCAGTAGGTAGAATGGGTGAAATTTGTATAGGAGCGGGTAACTCTGCTGCTATGGCTGATCCATTTATTTTCGATGCATCTAACATCGATAAATTTGCTGAAATATTTTAATTAAATCTTAGAGACATACGACCATTTTTATGGTCGTATGTTTGTTTATGAAATTAGAACTCAAAAAAATTTCTAAGTTTTTTCCAGGTATAAAAGCGTTACAAAACGTTGATTTTAACTTAAAGCAAAATAGTATTCATGCTCTTCTTGGAGAAAATGGTGCAGGAAAATCAACACTGGTTAAAATTTTATGTGGTGTGTACCAGCCAGATGAAGGATCAATATTCTTAGATCAACAAAAACATATTATATCTGACCCAACATCTTCATTACAGTTAGGTATTTCGGCAATACACCAAGAGTCTGTTATGTTTGATGAATTAAGTGTTATGGAAAATATTTTTATTGGAAATCATATAGTCAAAAAAAATAGACTTGTTGATTGGTTCGCAATGGAAAAGAAAACTAAAGAACTACTTAGTAATCTTGAAGCAGATATTCAACCTGATGAAAAAATTAAAGATCTCAGTATCGCACAAAGACATATTGTTCAAATTTCAAGATCGTTAGTTCATGATGCTGATATTGTTATAATGGATGAGCCAACTGCCGCATTATCACAAAAAGAGATAGAAGAACTTTATTCAATTATAAGAAATCTTAAAAAACAAAATAAATCTATTATATTTATTTCTCATAAATTAGATGAGGTTTTAGAGATATGTGATGAGTTTACAGTTTTAAGAGATGGTGAAGTTATCAATGCTGATTTAATCTCTAATACTAATAAAGATCAATTAATAACCAACATGGCTGGAAGAGAAATTAGCCAAATTTTTCCAAAAAAACAAGTTACTATTGAGCAAGAAATTTTAAACGTAAAAAATTTATATAAAAAAACTCAATTCAAAAATATAAATTTTAATTTAAGGAAAAAAGAAATTTTAGGTTTTTATGGTTTAGTTGGTTCGGGTAGAACTGAAGTAATGAAAACTATTTTTGGAATAAATAAATTTGATGAAGGTGAACTTACTTTTAAAAATAGTAAATTAAAAATCAAATCACCAAAAGACGCAATTCAGAATGGAATTGTCTATTTATCTGAAGAAAGGCAAAATTTAGGTATGACCGGTTTGATGTCTGTTAAAGATAATATCAACATGGCTATTATGGATAAAAATTCTAAATACTTAATTTTAGATAAATTAAAAGATTTACAAAATGCATCAGAACTTCAAGAAAAGCTTAATATAAAAGTGTCTTATTGGAGTCAATTAGCTCACAGTTTATCGGGGGGTAATCAACAAAAAACGGTTATAGCAAAATGGCTTTCTACAAAACCTGAAATTATTATATTAGATGAACCCACAAAAGGAATTGATGTAAGATCTAAATCTGCAGTTCATGAATTTATGGGAGAATTAGTAGATTCAGGCATGTCAATAATTATGATTTCATCAGAACTTCCAGAAATTTTAGGAATGTGTGATAGAGTTGTGGTTATGTACAAAGGTTTAATAAAAAATATTTTAGATGTTTCAAAGACTTCGTCTGAAGAAATAGTTGGGCTGGCAAGTGGTGAGTAATTAATGAAAAATTTTCTAAAAAACAGAGATTTTATATTATTTAGCATAATTATTTTTGGAGTGATTATAGTTGGATTTGCTAATCCATACTTTGTAAAACCCTCCAGTTTGTCTGATGTTCTTACTGATACGTCTATCTTGATCATACTTGCATTAAGTCAAATGATAGTCATCCTTATAAGGGCAATAGATTTATCAGTCGCTTCTAATCTCGCTTTATCAGGAATGTTAATATCTTTACTTTCAACTGTTTACCCTGAATTACCAGTTGTTTTTTTTATTGTGTTATCTTGTATAATTGGAACATTTTTAGGAGTATTAAATGGTGTCTCTATAGCAATTCTTAAAGTTCCTTTTATTGTAACAACATTGGGTACATTAAGTATTTATAGAGGGTTAATCTATTTTGTAAGTGATGGAAAACAAGTTTACTCGCATGAATTTTCTGAGAACTTTCTAGCTTTAATCCATTATAAATTTCTTTCTTTGTCTTTTTTATTTTGGGTAGCTATTCTTGTTTTCATTGTAATGTATATTTTGTTGAATCATACTCGCTTTGGAAGAAATCTTTATTCACTTGGAGGTAATCCTGATGCAGCCAAATATATAGGTATTAATGAGAACAAATATATAATTTTAGCTTATGCAATTTCTGGTTTTTTTGCAGGATTATGCGGCTATTTATGGGTAGCTAGATACTCTGTAGCGTCTACTCAAATTGCTATCGGTTTTGAGTTAACGGTAATTTCGGCATGTGTTGTTGGAGGAATAAGTGTTATGGGAGGAGTAGGTACAGTTGTTGGATGCACTCTTGGTGCTTTACTTATTGGCCTAATAAGAAATGCACTTCCGGCAGTAGATATTTCTCAGTTTTGGCAATTAGCAATTTCAGGAGCAATTATTTTAATTGCTATAATAATTAATACAAAGACTGAGCAACGAAAAGATAAAACAATAATGGTAGAATGATGAAAAATATAATTCCTGAAAATCCACCATTTAAATTATTAAATATTCTTTATAAAAAAGAATTTATTTTATTGATGGTACTGCTCTCAATAATATTTATTAATTCTAATGTTACTCCATACTTTCTTGATCTATATAATTTGATAGACAGTACTTTTTTATTTAGTGAAAAAGCGATTATTGCCTTAAG
>CABXEZ010000004.1:7500-69620 GCA_902511405.1 uncultured Alphaproteobacteria bacterium | reverse complement strand
TATTAAAATCAGTAAGTCTTGCCTGAATAATAATTGCAACAAAAGCAATACAAAAAGTTACATGTGATATAAAAATAGTTAGCTGACCTCTGGTTGATGGAAAGCTAATTAAATTATTTAAACTTATAAAAAATAGAAGCATTGCTAAACCTAAAATTAGTTCTGGTAGAACTAATGGGGTTGAGGATAGAAAAATATAAAAAGATTTGAATGGAATTTTTTTTATTCTCACCAAAGAATATCCAATCATTACTCCTAAAATTGTTGAAATAGTTGCTGAAAAACTTGCAATTTTTATACTAACGATAAAAGCTTCAATAATTTGTTCATTTTTTAATAATTCACCGTACCACTTAAAAGAAAAACCTTTCCAAACCATTACTCTTTTGTTTTCATTAAATGAATAGAATATTAAAACCAAAATTGGAAAATATAAAAAAAATAAACCTAAAGAAATAATAAAGTTTTTAATAAATCTAGATTTCATTTTTAACTGTCCATTTTGAATAAATAATTTGAAATATTATTATTGGTAAAACTAAAACAATAATTCCAGTAAAAGCTAAAGCGCTTGCACCTGGCCAATTTCTATTAACAAAAAACTCTTCCCACAATATTTTACCATAATATAATTTATCACTTCCACCTAACATCTCTGGAATAATAAATTCCCCAACAACTGGTATGAAAACAAGAAGCGAGCCGGCTATAATACCAGGTAATGATAAGGGCAGAATTACTCTAAAAAAAGATTTTATACGATTAAGCCCTAAATCTTTAGAGGCATCTATTAAATTTAGATCAAACTTATTCAAATACCCGTAAAGTGGTAAAATCATTAATGGTAAGTAAGTATAAACAATACCCATTATTACTGCATATTGATTATACAATAATTGAAGTGGTTCCGAAATTATCCCTAATTTTAAAAGTATTAAGTTTAAAATTCCATTATTTTGTAAAATAATTTTCCATGCATAAACTCTCAATAAAAATGACGACCAAAATGGAATGATAACAAGAATTAATAAAATATTTCTTAATTTTATGTCTGATGTAGCAATATAAAAGGCAAGCGGAAAGCCAATAAGTATGCAAAAAAAAGTTGAGATAAAGGCTAAAACAATTGAGTTTAGAAATGAGCGAATATAATAAAAGTCACTCAAAATATATAAATAATTTTCTAAGGTAATATTAATTTTGAAACCATCATTGTTTACAAATATATCCTGATAAGGTGGCATACCCCATTCAGATACTGAAATTGAAATTTTAAATATTATAGCTAATGGAATAAAAAAAAATAATACCAACCAAATGTAAGGACTTAATATAAAATATTTTTCAAATGGTTTTTTTTTCAATTAATCCTCTAATATTTTAACCGACTCTTTTGACCAACTACATATGACTTGTTCGCCAACAGGGAAATTATAATTGGTATTATCATTGTAATTTTGATCAATTACAGAAATAATTTTTTCATTACATTTTACTTCATAGCGAGTAAAGCTTCCCAAGTATGATTTTTCTATAATAGTGCCCTCTACCGAGTTTAAATTTTTTGTATCGGTGTTATTTTTTTTTATAATTTTTATTTTCTCTGGTCTGAGTAGGATATTAAAATTCTCATTTAATTCATTTTTACTAATTTCAAATTGAGTATTCAATTCATTAGAAAAATAGTTTTCGTTTTTCTTTTTTAATTCAAAAATATTAGCAATGCCAACAAAGTTGGCTGTATAAGTATTTTTTGGGTTTTCATAAATTTCTTCAGGACTTGAGCATTCTAAAATATTACCATTTTTCATAATTGCCATCCTGTCTGATAAAGACATAGCCTCTTCCTGATCATGAGTAACAAATACAAAAGTAATCTCTAATTGTTTTTGAAGAGATGTTAATTCCAACTGTGTCTTTGTTCTTAGTTTTTTATCCAATGCTGCAAGTGGCTCATCTAATAGAAGCAGTTTAGGTTTTTTTATTAAACATCTACCTAGTGCAACTCTCTGCTGCTCACCTCCAGATAATTGTTTAATTCTTCTATTTAGAAGATTTTCAATTGATAAAAGTTTTGAAATTTCATTTACCTTGAGGCTAATTTCATTTTTATCAAAGTGATCTTTAATTCCAAAGGCTAAGTTGTTAAAAACATTTAAATGTGGGAATAAAGCATATGATTGAAACATATAGTTCAGCGGTCTTTCAAAAGGCTCAAGATTAGTAATATCTAGTCCATCAAGATAAATTCTCCCACTATCAGGAATCTCAAAACCTCCTAAAATTCTTAACAATGTAGTTTTCCCAGATCCGGATGATCCTAACAAACCAAAAAATTCTGATTTAGATATATTTAAATTTATATTTTCAAGAACTTTTATCTTACCAAAGGATTTTGAAATATTTTCTATTTTTAAAAAATTTTTATTAGTCATAATTCAGCACTAACATAAATATATTAGTGCTGAAATGAAGTATATTTTTTTAATTTGATTTAAATTTATTAAAATACTTGCTTGATAATTTTGCTTTTTTTGGAGAATCAGCTGTATCTGCAAAAAGCATGCTTAATGTTGCTTCATCAGGATAAATTGCTGGATCTTCAAATATCTCTGGGTCAACTAATTCATTAGCTGCTTGATTTGGATTTGAATACCAAACATAATTTGTAATATCAGCAGCAACTTGAGGTCTCATAATATAATTTATAAATTTATGAGCATTTTCAACGTTCTTAGCATCTGAAGGTATAGCCATCATATCAAACCAAATTACTGTACCCTCTGAAGGAATAGAATACCACGCCTCTACACCATCTGCTGCTTCATCTGCAGCAATGAAAACATCTCCTGACCAACCCATGGCTAGACAAATCTCTCCATTTGCCAGATCATCAATATATTGAGAAGAGTCAAAGTATCTAATAAAAGGTCTAATTTTTTGGAGCATTTCAAGTGCAGCCTCATAATCTTTTTCATCTTCAGTATACGGATCTTTACCTATGTACTTTAATGCTATTTCCATAACTTCAGATGGAGCATCCAACATTGATATTCCACAGTCTTCATATTTTGCAGCTATAGCTGGGTCAAATAAAACACTCCAACTAGTAATTTCATCTTCATCAACTTTGTCTACATTATACCCTACCCCTGTTGTGCCATACATGTAATTAACTGAATAATTTCCACCAGGATCGTGAGCGTCAATTTTTGCAAGAACATTAGGATCTAAATTTCCTAAATTTGATAATTTAGATTTATTAAGTTGTTGAAATACTCCTGCCTTAATTTGATTTTCTAAAAATGAACCTGATGGAACAACAATATCATAACCAGATCCACCAGCTAAAAGTTTAGCTTCCAAAACTTCATTTGAGTCAAATACATCATAAGTGACATCAATTCCGAATTCACTTTCAAAATTTGCAATTGTATCTTCAGCTATATAATCAGACCAATTGTAGATAAATAATTCTTCTTTCGCTTTGACCGAGAAAGAAATTAAAACTATTAGAGATATAAAATACTTGAGCATAGTTTGCCTCCTAAATAAAATTTATAATAAATAAAATATATTAAAAATCGAGAATTTTTTTATACAGATCAGGTCTTCTATCACGGAAATTCCCCCACATCTTTCTGTATTGATATGAAATGTTTAGATCAAAATTAGCAGAAATATAACCTTCTTCTTTATCATTCATTCTTTTTATGACATTCCCTAAGTGATCTAAAATAAATGAATTCCCATAAAAATTTACCTCTATATCTTCTTCAATTTCTTTACCAATTCGATTTGAGGCAATAATTGGAATTTGATTAGCTGCAGCGTGACCGATCATAGTGTTTACCCAGTGATCTTTCGAATTTAACTCTGGCATGTGAGGTTCAGAGCCGATTGCAGATGGATAAAAAATAAGATCTGCTCCTTTTAAAGTAAGTATTCTTGCACATTCTGGAAACCACTGATCCCAACAAATTGCACAGCCAACTTTTGCTTTTGGAGTATCAAAAACCATAAAACCAGTTGTGCCTTTTTCAAAATAATACTTTTCATTGTAACCTACTCCTTCAGGGACATGGGATTTGTTATAAACTTCACTGTATTTTCCATCTGAGTCAATCATAACAAGTGAGTTAAAATATTTAGTACCATCTTTTTGAAAAAAACTTATTGGTAAAGAAATATTTTTACTTTTACAAATATTGGATAATTTCTCAAACATAGGATTAGAGGGAAAATCTATTGCAAGATTAAAAAACTTAGCATTTTTTGTTGAGCAAAAGTAATTATCTAAAAATAATTCTTGTAACAATAATATATCTACATTTTTTTTTGCTGCGTCTTCAATTAATTTGATTGCTTTGTTGAGATTTGAATCAAAATCATCTTTAATAGTTGCAAATTGAGATGTGGCTACTTTGATATTCATATTTTTGGAACATTCATGGTTATACAGTGGATGTTGCCTCCCCCATAATTTATGTTGCTAGTTTCAATCATAACAATCTCTTTAGTTGGAAATAAATCTTTAAATATTGTTTCAACTTCATGATCTTCTTTTACATTAAACTTAGGCAAAATAATTTTATTATTAGTAAAATAAAAATTTATATAAGAGCTTATTAGATTTTTATTATTAATTTTTTTATTAGAGGGTAATGGAAGTGAGATTAATTCGAATTTTTGTTGAGAATGATTAAAGAAATCAATTAAATCTTTTTTATTTTTATTAAGAATGTCATAATTTAAATTAGATTTATTAGAATCTGCAATTAAATATTTATTATTTCCAATTGGGCATAATAAATTATCTACATGACCATCTGTATCATCTTCAACAAGACCATTATCAAATAGAAAAATATTTTTTAAATTAAATATTGTTTTTAATTCATTTAAAATCTTTTCTTCACTAAAAGTCTGTTTCCTATTTTTATTAAAAATTACATTTTTCGTAGAAAAAAGATTTGAATTGTCATCATATGTAATAGCGCCACCTTCAAGAACTATATCTGAAAAAATAGATTGAATTTTAAAATAATTAGAAATGAAATCTGAAACTTTATTATCGTTTTGAAAATCTGAATATTTCCCATATCCATTAAATATAAAATTTACTGATTTTATTTTTTTATCTTCAGAACAAAATATAGGAGCTATATCTCTCATCCAAGAGTCATCTAACTTACAGCTTAAAATTTTTATATTATTAGCTTGAATATTATTTTTAACTTCTATTATGTCTTCTTCATTACAAAGTACTATAACTTTTTCAGTTTTTGCAATTTCAATTATTATATTAGTTACTTCACGCTTTGCTTCAAAGATTATATCTCCATACAAATCATGGTTACATGGCCATGCAATTAAGCAATATTCGTGTTCATGCCATTCAGGAATTAGTTTCATAATGTATTAAAAATATGTATAATTATTTCATGTTAAAAAATGAAGTAAAATTCATAGAAATGAAGGATGGAGATAAAGAAGACTACGAACTTCTTGCTAATTTTGAAGATAAATACATAAAAGGAACTGCAGATCGTCTTGTTCGAGTACTAAAAGGTTTAGATAATTCAATGGGAGGATATAAAGTTTCACGACTAGAGCACTCACTTCAAACTGCGTCACGAGCATTAAGAGATAATGCTTCTGAAGAAATGATCGTTGCGTCACTCTTACATGATATTGGTGATGAGATTGCGCCTTTAAACCATTCTGAATTAGCAGCAGCAGTCCTTAAACCGTTTGTATCTGAAAAAACAAGATGGATCGTGGAGCAACATGGATTGTTTCAAGCCTATTACTATAATCACTATTATGGGAAAGATAGAAATCTAAGAGATAAGTTTATAGGACATGAATTTTATAAAGATACAATAAATTTTTGTGAAAAATGGGATCAAGCATCTTTTGATCCAAGTTATGATACTATCCCTCTGAAAGATTTTATACCACTAGTTCAAAAAATATTTAATAGACAACCTTATAGAAATTTATAATTATTTTTTCAATTTTGAAAGAAGCTTTAGGTCTTTTTCTTCAAAATTAATTTTATTTTCTTGAATAAAATCATTAATTTTTTGTTTTTTTAGCGGTTCAAATTCAGTAACTTTTCTTTTACTAAGATCTACATACAAAGAACAAACTTCAGTTGTTGCGGCTCTATATTTTTCATCTTTATGAGTCATCTCAAGTTTGTAAACTAGTCTTTTGTTATCAATATCTAAAAATAACAAATTAATATCCACTTCATCTCCCTCTTTAACTTCTTTATCGTAAGTAGTATGGGACTCTACAGCGAAGGTAGTTTTTTTCTCAGTTTTAGCTGCTTGTTCTCCCATATCAAATTTATTTAACATTACTTCCCATCCACTATCAAATAAATGAATATAAAATGCCAAATTCATATGACCGTTATAATCAGTCCACTCTTTTTTAACTTTTCCAGTTGATAGATAAATCTTCATATTGCTTAATAATTATTATCAGTTTATTCTTAATATAAAATTATGAATAATGAAGTAATAATATCATGTGCAGTTACAGGCTCAGGTGATACTGCTGGAAAACATCCCAATCTACCTATAACACCAAAACAAATTGCAGAAGCTTCTATAGAAGCTGCTAAAGCTGGAGCTGCTGTTGCCCATATTCATGTTAGAGAGCCGGACGGTAAGCCAAGCAGAAATATTGAATATTATAAAGAAACAGCTGATAGAATAAGATCATCAGAAATAGACGTAATTATAAACTTTACGACAGGTATGGGTGGAGATTTTGAAGTTGGAGAAGGCTCAGATCCTTTGAATCCTGTTGGTCCAAATACAGACATGATCCATGCTCTTGACAGGTTAGAACATGTTGAAGAATTGTTACCAGAAATTTGCACATTAGATTGTGGATCTCTTAATTTTGGAGATTCTAATATGACATTCGTTCATACTCCTGTTCAATTAAGAGCAGCTGCAAAAAAAATGCAAGAATTACAAGTTAAGCCTGAAATGGAAGCTTTCGAAATGGGTCATCTTTGGTTTGCTAACCAATTATATAAAGAGGAATTAATTGACTCACCCCCACTGTATCAAATATGCCTTGGCATTCCATGGGGTTCACCAGCAACAACTGCCGCAATGAAAGTAATGGCCGATATGATTCCATCAGAGGCTAACTGGGCAGGTTTTGGAATTGGAAGACACCAAATGTCTATGGCGGCTCAATCTGTTATCCTAGGTGGGAATGTTAGAGTTGGTTTAGAAGATAATCTTTACTTAGAGAAAGGGGTTTTTGCTTCAAATGCTCAATTAGTTGAAAAATCATCACGTATAATAAATGATTTAGGGGCAAAAATATTGAGTCCTCAAGAAGCTAGAACTAAATTAAAGCTCAAGAAACATTTTTAAAGTAAGTGAAATCCTCAATAGATAATATTGCTGTAATTGGAATAGGTGTCATTGGTACAGGTTGGATTATTAGATTTTTATATAATCAAAAAAAAATTAAAGTTTATGATCCAAATATAGAACAAAAAAAGAATTTATTAAAAGAGATAAAAAGAGTCGAACCTACATTAAAGAAAATTTATAAAAAAAAAATTAATTTATTAAAACAATTAGAATTTTCTAAATCACTAAAAGATGCAGTAAAAAATGCTGATTTAATTCAAGAAAATGCCCCAGAAAATGAAAATTTAAAGAAAAATTTAATAAAGGAAATTAGCGAACATTCAAAAATAAACTCAATAATTGCCTCAAGTTCTTCAGGTCTTTTACCAAGTAAAATTCAATCAAAATGCAAAAATCCAAAAAGATTAATTATTGCACACCCATTTAACCCTGTGTATCTCTTACCCTTGGTTGAATTAGTTGCTGGAAAACAAACTGATAAAAAGTTTATTAATAAGGCTAATATATTTTATTCCAATATTGGAATGAAAACACTTATTTTAAAAAAGGAATTACCTGGATATTTATCTGATAGACTTCAAGAATCTATGTGGAGAGAGTCATTACATATAATTAATGAAGGATATGCGTCTACTCAAGATTTAGATGATGCTATTATATATGGTCCTGGCTTAAGATGGTCTTTGATGGGCACATTTTTAACTTTTCATCTAGCTGGTGGTAAGATGGGCATGGCTCATATGCTTGAGCAATTTGGTCCTGCATTAAAGCTTCCGTGGACTAAATTAAAAGCCCCAGCACTTAATAGCAAACTTAAAAATAAAATTATTAATGGCACTAAAAAACAATCTAAAAATAGATCAGTAGAAAACTTATCAAATTTAAGGGATAATTTTTTAATAGATTTGCAGAAGTTATTATCAAAATACAAAGTTTAGAGAGTTACATAAGGCGATGTGCCCCTGAAATTTATGTCTAATTTCAATTCCTTATCGATAGGTGGAAAAGCTCTCTGTTGGCATTCAATCCGTGGGCAAATCCTACATGAAACCCCAATTGGGGTTTGTAATTTTTTATTATCTATATCCATGCCCTCAGAATAAATTAAATCTTTTGCATATTTAACATCGCATCCTAACCCAATAGATACAAAGCTTTTAGGCATCCCGTGTTTTTCAATTCCTTTTTCAAATGCACGAGCAATACAGAAATATACTTTTCCATCTGGCATTCTTGAGATTTGAGGATGTATTCTTCCTGGATTTAAAAATGCTATATAAACATTCCATCTTGGACATGACCCTCCATGCCTAGGTATATGGATTCCAGATAATGAAAATCTTTTGGAAACATTGCCTGCAATATCCGTTTTTAAAAAATGGAATGGCACTCCCTCATTACCTGGTTTTTGTAAATTTGTTAACCTATGCGTGACTTGTTCAAAACTACATGCATAATGATGCATTAAAATCTCAACATCATATTTATTTTTTTTTGCGTTAATAAGAAAATCATCATAGGGCATGAGCATCGCTGATGCGAAATAATTTAATAAAGAAATTTTTAATAAAGGCCTGACTTCCTCAGATTCAATATTATTAGTATTAATAATTTTATCTATTATATCTTCAGACTCAAGATATGCTACTTGATAAGCTAAATGAAAATTTCTTGATGTATATGTTAACATTTCAGAAAGCTGGAATAATTTTTTTTCTTTATCAAATTTTCTAACTGATTTTAATTCTTCACTTGCTGGAACTATTTGCACATTAATTTGATGTTTATCTTTTAAATAATTTGTTAATTTAAGACCTGATCCAATATTATGCCCATCATCTAAACCTGCTTGCCTCCTTATAATTTCCGAAGCTAATTCAATTTGATGAAAATAATTTTTATTATCTTGTAGAAAATCTGAAACAACCTCAACAGGAAGACGGCTAGGGCTTTCAACTACAGAAGAATTAACATCCATCGATTCTAATCTATTTTGCATATCTTCTTTAAAAGATTTATGGGCATCATTAAGAGTTAAAAGTGCCTTTGCTATGTTTGGATTAGAGCTAATAAATTCTGTCGTTTCTTGATTGGTTATATCTAAATCCTCAAACATCTCATTACTCAAAACATCCATCACATCTGATAGAATTCTTTGATTACTCTCCAAGGTTAAGTCTTTAAGAGATAAACCTAATTCATTTCCTACTTTTATTAAAAGTGGCACTGTTATTGTTCTTCTTCCACTCTCTAATAAATTTAAGTAACTTGCTGAAATATCTAATTTTTTAGATAATTCAGATTGAGAAAATCCTCGCGTGCGTCTCTCTTTTCTAATTTTTGAGCCAATATTTGATATTTCGTTTATTTCCATAATTTACAAAATTTACAAATTTACATATATTACAAATACGTTTTTTACAAGATTTACCCATATATTCCTTTATTTTATTGATTTATTCATCATTTTGTAAAATATGTAAATTATGAATAAAATTGAAATAAACTTAAAAGAAGATAATACCTCTAAGCATGACAGTACTTCATTAGAGAATAAAGTAATTGAAAAATCATTAGACTCACAAATTAGCTTTGATGAAATTGATAGTTCTAATGCTTTTTACTCTGAAAGATACGGTTGGACTTTGAGAAAAAATTAATACTTCTAAATAACTAGCTTTTAATTTAATTAGCTTTAGTCATATGACTTACATAGCTAGTTCAAAAAGATACTCTTATAAAAACTTTAAAAGGTGTGGAAAAAGTGGTTTAGATTTACCACAAATTACCCTCGGGCTTTGGCATAATTTTGGTGGCATAAAAATAAATGCAGAATCAAAAAAAATGATTTTTAGAGCTTTTGATAGAGGCGTAACTCATTTTGATCTTGCCAATAATTATGGACCACCTCCTGGTTCGGCAGAAGCAAATTTTGGAAAAATTTTATCAAAAGAATTAAAAAAATATAGAGACGAAATAATAATATCCTCAAAAGCTGGATATGACATGTGGCCAGGACCTTATGGGGAATGGGGTTCAAAAAAATATATAACTGCAAGTCTTGATCAAAGTCTTAAGAGAATGAGTTTAGATTATGTAGATATATTTTATTCTCACAGATTTGATCCTAAAACACCTTTGGAGGAAACGGCAGATGCTTTATATCGTGCAGTTCATCAAGGTAAAGCTCTTTACATAGGTATATCATCTTACTCATCCAGGCAGACGATTAAAATGTATAAGCTTTTAAAAGAGAGGGGTATAACTTGCTTAATACATCAACCCTCTTATTCAATGATCAATAGATGGATAGAAATAGATTTATTAAAAACGTTAAATAACCTTGGAATGGGGTGTATTGCTTTCTCCCCTCTTGCTCAAGGAATGCTCTCAGAAAAATATATTAGCAAAATACCTAAAATATCTAGAGCAAATGAAGATTCATCATTAAGCCCAAAACTCATAACAAAAAGTTATAAAGAAAAGGTTATTAATTTAAAAAAAATAGCAGATAAAAGAAACCAAACAGTTAGCCAAATGGCTTTATCATGGGTTTTAAGACACAAAGAAGTAACTTCTGCATTAATAGGTGCAAGAAACCTTAAGCAATTAGACGAATGTCTTGATAGTTTAAATAATTTAAATTTTACTAGAAATGAATTAAAATCAATTGATAAATATGCAAAAGAAGAAAATATTAACTTGTGGTCTGCCTCAAGCAAAGATTAACTAAAATAATCTGCATCAATAGGAGCTTCTTCCCTCTTAAGTATTATATCAGCCGCTTTTTCTGCAATCATAATAGTACCTGCATTTAAGTTACCACTTAAAATATCTGGCATAATTGAGGAGTCTATCACTCTCAGATTTTCTACCCCATACACTTTAGTTTCCTCATCTACTACAGACATAGAGTCGGTCCCCATTTTATTTGTACATGATGGATGATAAGCTGTGTCAGCAGTATTTCTTATTATGTCATCTAATTCATTATCAGTGGCATCGTATCCGGGTCTTAATTGATCTCCTAAATATTTTTTCATACTTTCTTGTTTAAAAATTTTATTTGCTATTTTTACACTATCCCGCATTTGCTTGAGATCTTCTTCATGTTCTAAATAGTTAAATTGTATTTTGGGATTATCCAAGTAATTATTTGATTTAATTTCAACAAAACCTCTACTTTTTGGGCGATTAGGACTAGCATGAAATTGGAAGCCATCAAATGAGGGATTAGTCAATCCATGATTAATTACTAAAGAGGGAAAGAAATGTAATTGAATATTAGGATGTTTATATGTTTCAGAAGTCTTAACAAAACCACCTGCTTCAAGATGTGAATAAGTTAACATTCCTTTTTTAAATAAAAACCACTTAATTCCTTCTAAAGCTTGGGAAAAATAATTTGTTGAGAGATTGTATAAGGTATCTTTGATTTTAGATTTGTGCTGAATATAAATCTCAAGATGATCTTGTAAATTTTTTCCAACACCCGGTAAATGATTAATTATACCAATGCCATTTTGACTAAGTGTCTTTTCATCACCAATGCCAGATAGTTGTAATATTTTTGGAGAATTTATTGAACCTGATGAGAGTATTATCTCTTTATTGCAGTAATAAATATCTGAATTATTATCTTTTTTGATCTCAACACCAATAGCTTTTTTTTCTTTAAAAATAATTTTTGAAACATCTGTATTATGCTCAATCAAGAGGTTTTTATACCCTTTAACTTCATTAAGGTAAGCTCTTGATACACCTTGTCTTTTTCCATTATCAATTGTTACATCAAATGTGCCGAAACCATCTTGCTTAAACCCATTTGAGTCTTCAAATGTATCATAACCAGCTTCTGCAGCTGCTTTAATCAGTGATTTAAAAAGAGGAAATGCCTCATCTATCTTTGATCTATTAACCTTAAGTGGGCCTTTACCTCCTCTATATAAGTTTTCTCCCCCTGACCAAGTTTCTAACTTTTTAAAATAAGGTAAAACATTTTTATAACTCCATTTAGGTAATCCGTAAGATGCCCATCTTTCAAAATCTAAAGGGTTGCCTCTAACAAATACCATCCCATTATGAGAAGAGCAGCCACCTATCATTTTTCCTCTTGGGCAGAATATTCTTCTATTGTTTAAGTAGGGTTCTGGCTCAGAATAATACTTCCAGTTGTATTTAGGGTCATGCATAGTGTATAGCAATGCGCTGGGCATATCTACTTTCCATGTGTTACTTTTAGGTCCTGATTCAAGCAAGCAAACAGATGTTTTTTTATCCTTTGAAAGTCTATTTGCAAGAACACACCCTGCAGAACCAGCACCGATGATTATATAATCAAAAGTTTTTTTCACTAATCCATTCTCTCAGTATGACCGTCTACAGCTATAGCCTGACCTGAAATATTGATAGAATTATTACTTAAAAGATAGACTACCATTGAAGCTATATCTTCTTTGCTAACAAAAGACTTAATGGAAGTCATCGATTCAAATTCTTTTTGTATTTTATTGGTGCTTACTTTTAGTAACTTTGCTTTAGCACTTATAACTCTCTTCATTCTATCCCCATCTACTGAACCAGGACAGATAGCATTTACTCTAATTTGATATTTACCAAGCTCCATAGCTAAACTTTTTGTTAATCCAATAATAGCCCATTTACTTGCAGCATAAGGTGTTCTTTGAGGAAAGCCAAATAAACCTGCAGTGGATGATAGATTGACAATAGAACCACATTTATTTCTTTTTAAAAATGGAATAGCAAATTTTGTGAAGAAGAAATGACTATTAAGATTTGTATCAATTGTATTCTTCCATTCTTCACTTGTAATTTTTTCAATATACTTTGTAGGGCCTGCAATACCAACATTATTAATCAAACCATCAATTTTTTTTAAATGCGAAAGAGATAAAAAATATTTCCTAACATGATTAAAATTATTTGCATCAAGTTGACTTGCAAAAATTTTATTTTTAAAATTTTTATTACGTTTAATCTTATTGATTTTTTGTTGATCTATATCCGTTAAATAGACCTTACCACCATTTTGAACTATGAATTTTGTAATTGAAAATCCAATACCATCACCAGCAGCTGAAATAATAAATTTTTTATTTTTTAAAATCATAAATCTTAAAAAACTATTATTTTAAATTATATCCGTCTTTACTCAAGGAAATGGCGAGTTCTTTTTCAGTAATATAACCTTTTGTATCTCCCATTTTATCTACAACCATTACTGTGCATCTATCAGCAAGAACTTTAGGTAAAAAATCCTCAATATAAGAGCTTTCATCTACCTTATAAACATCCGCTAATTTAATATCTTTTGAATTAAATTCATTTGCCTTAATCATAACTGTTTTAGCTCTAAGTACTTTTGCTCTATTTACATCTTTAACAAAAGCTTCAACATAGTCATCAGCTGGTTTCATAATAATTTCTTCTGGTGTACCAGCTTGAACTAACCTTCCACCATTTAAAATTCCAATATGGTCACCAAGTCTTAATGACTCATCTAAATCATGTGTAATAAAAACAATTGTCTTTTTTAATTTAGCCTGAAGTTCAATAAGCTGATTTTGCATATCACTTCTAATTAAAGGGTCTAGTGCACTGAAAGCCTCATCCATAAGTAGAATTTGAGGGTTGGTTGCTAAAGCTCTTGCTAAACCAACTCTTTGCTGCATTCCGCCAGAGAGCTGACTTGGGTATTGATTTTCAAAACCTTGTAATCCTACTGATTCAACTTGTATCATTGAAAGTTTTTTTCTTTCTTCAGGTTCTTTCCCTTGTATCTCTAAACCATAGCCAACATTCTCCAAAACTGTTTTGTGAGGGAAAAGACCAAAACGTTGAAAAACCATACTCATTTCATGCTTTCTAAATTCTATGAGTTGTTTCTCATTTAATTCCATAACATTTGTACCATCAACGATTATGTCACCATCAGTTGGGTCAATAAGTCTATTTAAATGCCGTATTAAAGTTGATTTACCTGAACCTGACAAACCCATACAGACAAATGTTTCACCCTCTTCAATATTAATCGTTACATCATCTAAACCAACAGTATGTCCTGTTTTCTCCAATACTTCTTCCTTTGATGCACCTTCTTTAACCATCGGCAGAACAGAGTCTGGATTACTGCCAAAAATCTTATAAACATTCTTTATTTCAATTTTTGACATTTTCAGTTAATTCTTTTTATTTTGTGGTTGTGTACGTTCTTGAATTTTTTCACCATAAGCTTGAGTCATTCTATCTAAAACAATTGCCAATAAAACTATTGCTAAACCTGCTTCTAATGCAGCGCCAACATTTAGTTGTTGTAAGCCTAATAGTACTTCATCTCCTAAACCTCGAGTACCAATCATGGAAGCAATAACTACCATTGCTAATGCCATCATAGTGCATTGGTTAATACCTTGCATAATATTCGGGAGGGCTAAAGGAATTTGAACGCCCCAAAGTTTTTGTTTTTTACTGGCGCCAAAGGATTCTGCCGCCTCTATAATCTCCTTATCTACCAATCTTATCCCAAGATCAGTCAACCTTATTAATGGAGGACAAGCATATATAAAAATTGATATAATAGCAGGAATAGCACCTAATCCAAAAAGGATAATACCTGGTATCAAATAACAAAATGCAGGTATGACTTGCATCGTATCCAGAATAGGTAGAATGATATTTCTTACTCTTTCACTTCTTGACATAGCTATTCCTATAGGAATACCTATGATAACACATATCACTATACCTATAACTACCATAGTAGTTGTTTCAATAGCTTTATCCCAAAAACGAGGATTTAAAAAACCTATAAAAAAAGTACAAAAACCAACGAATATAGTTGTTCCTAATTTTCTTCCACTGATGACATAAGTTATTCCAATAACAGCTAAAATTACAATCGGCCACGGAGCCTGAACAATAACATTTTTTAATTCTGTGTAACCTCTTAAAAGACCATATCCTATCGCATCAAAAATTAGACCGTAGTCAGCTATAAAACCTCTCCAACCTTTATTTATCCAATGCATGAAAGGAGTGTCGAGCCACTTAGGCCAATTAATTAGCCAACTAAAATCTGTGTACAGTTCAGAAACACTATCTGGTTTTCTTTTTGAAGAATTATAGCTTACAACAATTAAGATACCAAAAAGAATTAAATAAAATAAATATATTAAATTTTTAGAAATTTTTTTCATAAGATATTTTTTACCAGGGTCATACGACCCTGGTAAATAAATTTATATTATAATGAGCTTTTAACTTTTGCAGCTACATCTGCAGGAACCCAAGATTCCCACTCAGAATAATTTTCTAAGTAATGCATTGCAGTAGCTTCCATGTCCCCACCTGACTCATCAACATAGTATGCTAACATATTGTTAACAACTGAAGTTGTGATCGTGTAAGCATCAGCAAAAGCAATAATATCTGCGTTATCTGCAGCAAATTTACCAGTAGCAAGCTTAGTTAATGCCATATCTTTATACTCGTTTGCACAAGAAGGCTCATAAGCATCTGGACCATCAGCTTTGATTTTGTTTACAACAACCATCATAGCGTCCCAACAAGCCTTATCGTAAGCTGGCTCTGTTAAACGCACCATATCAATTTCAGGTTTTCCCATTAAACTTGTTGGGGTCCAATAATAAGTAACAATAGGTTGATTTTTTGCAAAAGCACCAGCAATTGCAGCATCTAACGCTCCACCAGAACCTGGATCAAAGTTAGTGTATAAATCACCTAGACCATATTCATTAATTTTAACAAGATTAATTGTGTAACAAGTCCATCCAGAAATACAGCTTGTAATTCTTCCTTTTGATGGATCTTCTGGATCTTTAAATAATTCCCAGATGCCTGGTTTTTTAAGATCAGCAACACTAGTAATTCCATAAGCTTCAGAAGTTGCTCTGTCTACAAAGAATGCCTGTTCTGATGCTGGAGTATTAATACCAAGATCTACTAAGTTTCCACTAGCTAATTCAGGATCAATTAATGCAACATTGTTATCAGTCCAATGTTCAAAAATCATATCTAGTTGATTATCAATTAAAGCTGCTAATATTGGATTAGTACTTCCTTTTGTAACTTCTACATCACAACCATATCCATTCTCAATAATATAAGAACCAATAGCTGTGTGAATATTTGCACTGTCCCAATCAAAATCACCGATTTTAACACTGCATGCGTTTGCACTAAATGAAGCAAATGAAATGCCTGTTAAAAGAGTTAATGACAGGATTGTTTTTTTTATGAAATTCATAAATTTCCTCCTAATTATACAATTTTTATAACTCTTATTTTCTTACAAACAACTTGTTTTTGGAAGAAACGACTGATTAATTGAATAATAACAAAAATAACAATATTTGAGCTATGATACTTTTCTCTCTCTATATGCTACGTACACCCCGCTTATAATAATTAAAATACCTCCTATTATTACTGAATTACTTGGTATTTCATAAAAGAAAAAATACCCCATTAAGCCAACAAATATAAAAGAAGAATACTCAAAAGGCGATGTAACAGCCACATCAGCATGTCGAGCCGCTTGAGACATAAAATAATGCCCCATTGAGCCCATAATACCGAGGCTTAGCGCAAGAATTAAATTAAAAGTATCTGGAATAACAAAATCTGAAGGGAAAAAAATTAGCGAAGTAAAAAGCAATGCAAACGAATAATAAAAAACAATCGAAGTACTAGACTCAGTATTCATCAGTGATCTTGTTGTAAGATAAACTGAGGCCATAAATAAAGCTGATCCAATAGGTAATAAGGATTTAAGTTGGAATAAATCTGTTCCAGGTTTAATGATAACTAGCACACCTACAAATCCGATTATAATGGCGAGTATTCTGTGTATCCCAATTTTTTCACCAAGAATAGGTACAGCTAATAATGCAGCAATAATTGGAGCGCTATGAGCAATGGCAATGTTTTCTGATAGAAGTAAATATTTTATTCCAAAGATATATAGAACAACACAGCCGACAGCTGAAAAGGCTCTTACAAAATGCCTAACTGGTTTTTTTGTTTTTATAGAATTAATTCCTGAGTGATAAACTAAATATAAAGAGATAATTGAGCCACTAAATGCTCTAAAAAAAACTGCCTCCCAAACAGGGAAATTCATCGTTAAATTTTTATAAATAATATCATTAATACTGAGACTAAGCATTCCCAGCGTCATCAGAAGTATCCCAAGTAAATTTTTATTCATAAAGAAAAGCTTTTAATAAATCATAAAATTTATGATAGCCAATATTAAAGATAGTTAAAATGCAAGATAAATATAAAATAAATAAGATTGTAAAAAGAAATCAATTTATTGAAGTCACTTGGCTTGATAAACATATTAGCAAGTTTCATTTCTTATGGCTAAGAGATAATTGCCCTAGTGCAATTCATCCAACAGCAAATATGAGAATATTTAATATTCTTTCTGTAACTAAAAATATTTTTCCAAAAGAAATAGATATTAGTAAAACTAAACTTATAATTTACTGGAGTGAAAAAAATCATAAAAGTAATTTTGAAATTAAATGGTTGAGAGATCACTGTTATTCTCAAGACAAAAAATATATCTCACCTTATTTTTTTTGGGATCAAAAATTAAAAAAATCATTTAACAAAATAAAAATTAATCATAATAAAGTTCTAAATAATGACAATCATTTACATCAATGGTTAAAGCTTTTACATGAATATGGTTTTGCAATTATAAAGAATGCACCCATTAAACAAAAATCAGCTTTTAAAATTTTAAATAGAATAAGCCATCATAGAGAAACTTTTTTTGGAACACCTTTTGAAGTAGTAAGCATTCCAAAGCCTAATAATACCGCTTACACAGCTGATGCACTTAGAAATCATACTGATTTACCATATTTTGAATATGCTCCTGGATATCAATTTTTACATTGTTTAGTAAACGATGCTAAAGGAGGTAACTCATCAGTAGTAGATGGGTTTGCTGTTGCAAGTTATTTAAAAAAAAATGAAAAAGATGCATTTAAAGTGCTTACAAATTCTTATGTAAAATTTAAAGATACTGATTACACACAAAAAGCAACTAGAGTTTTACATTCACCCTTGATAACTCTGACAAAGGATAGAGATTTTAATGACATTCGTTTTAGTATGGCAGCAATGGGGACAGTCGATGTTGACTCTAGTAAAATGAAAAAATTTTATGAAGCTTATTATTTATTTTCGAAATTACTGCATAGCAAAAAATTTAAAATAGATTTTAGATTATCAAGTGGAGATATTTTTTGTTTTAACAATAGAAGAGTTCTTCATGGCCGAACCTCCTTCGATCCAAATTCAGGTAACAGGCACTTACAAGGCTATTATTTAGAAAGAGATGAAATATTAGCTAGGTTAAATTATTTTAATAAATTGAAAGTTTAGGATATTTTAGCCCAAGTTGATTTAACTTGCAGATAGTTATCTAAAGCTTGATATCCACTATCACGTCCGATTCCAGATTGCTTATAACCACCTAAGGGTATTGTTGAATCCATGCCTTCTTCGTAATTATTTATATAAACTGTTCCAGCTCTTATTTGTCGAGATGCTTTTATGGCCTTATTTATGTCTTTTGTCCAAACTCCAGCAGCAAGTCCATATTGACTGTCATTGGCTATTGATATTGCTTCTTCAAAAGTTGAGAAAGTTAGAGTGGTAAGCACTGGTCCAAATATCTCTTCTTGAGCTACTCTCATTTTGTTATTTACGTTTGTGAATATAGTTGGTTCAAAATAACTGCCACCTGTATCCTGCATAGTAATATTTCCACCAACCACGACACTTGCCCCCTCTTCTTTACCAATATTTACATATTTGTTTATTTTTTCTAATTGCTCATTATTAACAATTGCTCCAGCAAATGACTCTGGATCAAAAGGATCACCTGGCTGCATTTTTTTACTTATTTTTGTAACCCTACTAATAAAGTCTCTCTCAATTTCTTTTTGAATAATAAGCCTAGAACCAGCTGAACAAACCTCTCCTTGATTTCCAAAAATTGCATATGCAGAAGCTTCTGCAGCTGTATCAAGATCTTCACAATCTGCAAAAATTATATTTGGAGATTTTCCTCCGCATTCTAGCTGAACTCTTTTCATGTTTGACTGTCCAGAATATTGTAAGACCAACTTTCCAACTTCTCCTGAGCCAGTAAAGGCAACACAATCAATATCATTGTGTAAACATAATTGTTTTCCTGTTATGGGACCATCGCCTGGTAGTACAGACATAACTCCATCAGGCAAACCTGCTTCTGCTAATAAGGCGCCTATTTTAATGGCACTCATAGGAGACTGTTCTGCTGGTTTTAATATAACCGAATTACCAGTTATAAGAGCTGGTGCTATTTTCCATATTGCCATCCATAATGGATAGTTCCAAGGCACAATAGCTGCAACAACTCCAATTGGTTCCTTGGTGATCAGTCCCATATATTCTTTTGAACTTGGAGAAATATCATCAAATAATTTATCAATAATCTCTGCATACCACTCAATATTATCAATACTGGTAGGGAGGTCAGCATTATAAGTATCGTTTATAGTTTTACCCATGTCGATAGTATCTAATAAAGATAGCTCAAGTCGATCACGTTCTATTAATTGTGCAAATTTTAAAAGAATTTTCTTTCTTTGTCCTGGTGGCATATTTGACCAGTGTCCTTTTTCAAATGCTTTTCTTCCTGAACTAACGGCTTTATCTATATCAGGTTGCTGGGCAAAAGAAATTTGGTTGATTATCTTACCATCGATTGGAGAGATATTATCAAAACTTTTTTCAGAAATGGATTTATGATAATTTCCATTGATAAATAAATCTGAAGGAAAGTTTAATTTTGATTTTTTTTCTTTAACTAACTGATGATTTAAAGTCATTACTGATCATATATACTATTATTTTTATCAAGCATTCTTTTTAGCGCAGGCCATTCATATTTACCAAGTTGATATTTCGGATGATTATATTGACCAGCTGCAAATTCTAATAAATTCTCAGAAGGCTTAATAATATCTTGATTAGTATTTAATAAATCAATCTGAACCTTACAAGCCCTATCAAGGTAATACATTAACATAAATGCTTCACCTATAGTTTTGCCAGCAGTAAGAAGCCCATGATTTCTTAATATCATTGTATTATTGTTTCCTAAATCTCTTGCTAAAGAGTCACATTCCTCAGTGTTTGTCGACATCCCTTCCCAATCATGGTAGCTGATTCTATTATGAAACATTGCTGAGTCTTGAATTAAAATTTCTAAACCATTTTTTAAACATGAAATTGCTAAACCAGATCTAGAGTGAGAATGCATTACACAACTTAAATCTTCTCTAGTTTGATGAATTGCTCCATGAATAACAAATCCGGTAAAATTTATATCTCCTTCACCTGATATGATATTGCCGTCTAGATCAATTTCCAAAAGATTTGATGCTGTAACTTCATCGTATCTCAAACCAAATCTATTAATTAAAAATGTATTTTTTTTTGATGATGTCTTACAAGTAATATGGTTCCAAATAATATCACTAAATCCATAAATATCAGCCAAATGATAAGCTGCAGCAAGATCAATTCTATTTTGTAATTCTTCATCAAAGTTTTTATTAGTCTTCATTTAAAAAATGTATAAAATATATTTATATAAAAAAGGAGCTTTTTTTTGAATATAAGTAATAATAAACTCGATCTAGATTTTGTAAGGTCTCAATTTCCAGCATTTCAAGATCCTTTATGCAAAGATTGGTCATTTTTTGAAAATGCTGGGGGCAGCTATGTTCCCAAGCAAGTAATCGATAGATTAACAAATTTTATGACTTCTACTAAAGTCCAGCCTTATGCTGAATATCCTATGTCAAAAATCGCTGGTGATAGTATGGATAAAGCCATTGAGCTTTTTGCTCAAATTATAAATGCAAATAATAAAGAAATAATTATAGGAGGATCGACATCAATAAATTTGTATGTACTTTCTAATGCACTCAAATACTCTATTAAACCGGGAGACGAAGTGATTGTTACTAATCAAGATCACGAGGCTAATATTAGTCCTTGGAGAAGATTATCTGAAGTTGGAGCTATAATTAAAGAATGGCAAATAAACCCCATAACAGGTGAGCTTGAAATAGAAAAGCTGGAAAGCTTATTAACTGATAGGACTAAAATTGTAGCTGTAACTCACTGCTCAAATATTGTTGGGACAGTTAATGACTTAAAAAAAATTTCAAAATTAGCCCATGAAAAAAATGCTATAGTAATAGGAGACGGAGTTTCTTATGCTCCTCATGGTTTTCCTGATGTAAAAGAATTGGATGTAGATTTTTACACTTTTAGTTTGTATAAAACTTATGGCCCTCATTTAGCTTTATTATTCGGAAAAGAAGAAATTTTAAAAAAATTACCAAATCAAAACCACAAATTTTTAGATGGTCAATACCCCTATACTATTAACCCTGGTGGTTCAAATCATGAAGAACTTGCGTCACTAATTGGAATCCATGAATATCTTATGAAATTATTTAATTTTCATTTTAATAATTTAGACATTTCGATAAGAAATAAAATTAATATAATAAATAATTTAATTGCCAAACATGAGGAAGAAATAGCTAATCCGATTCTAGAATATATACACAAAAGAAAAGATTTAATATTAATTGGCAAAAACAAAATTAAAGATAAAAACAGAGCGCCAACAGTATCTTTTACGAGTGTAAAAAAAACATCAGAAGAAGTAAGTAAAATTTTAGTATCGAAAAAAATAGCTACAAGAAATGATAATTTTTATGCTTGGAGGTGTTTGGAAGCACTAAATATTGATAGCTCTGATGGGGTAGTAAGAATTAGTATGGTGCATTATAATTCAAAAAAAGAAACTGAATTAATATTAGATGCTCTTAGTAATATTTAATTTTTTTTAATTGCTAAATGATTAAGTTTAAGACTTAGGAATAAATAAACAAAAATCATTATTAAATAAGCCATTAAAGTTGATAAAGGGCCAAATAAATTAAAAATTAAAAAACCAAAAAAATTTAGCAGCAAAGATACAGACAATATTATTATCATTACACCTTTTTGATCAAAACCAATATTTAATAAAATATGATGAATGTGCCTTCTGTCTGGTTTGAAAGGATTTTTTTTCCTAAAGAGCCTTCTTATAATCACGCTTATAATATCAAATGAAGGTATAGAAACACACCAAAGTACCAATACAGGATGAATGGTTTCATAAATTTGTGAATTTAGTATTAAAAACCAACTAATCAAAAAACCTAAAGTGGTACTTCCAGAATCACCAAGAAAAATTTTAAAGCGATTTGAAAAATTAAATATCATGAAAAGCACAACTGACATAATTAATATATAAACTAATTCTAACTCTATTATTAAATTAAGAGTATTACTAAGATATGCAAATATTAAAATAGAGCTTATAGAAACTAAAAAACTTCCACTACATAAACCATCCATACCATCTATAAAATTAAATGCATTTGTAAGTCCAATTACACATAATACAGTAAAAAGAATTGATAAAACTCCTATATCAATTTTTGAAAAAAATGCATAATCACCAATATTAGTTATTACTAAACCTGAGCCAATAATTATTAAGCAAGACACAAATTGGGATATTAACCTGAAAACAACTCCTAATTCGATTGCATCATCCAAGGCTCCTAATATTAATAATATTGCTGATGTATAAAAAATTATTGAAAAATGATAACTTTTTTCAAAATAAGGAAAGAAAATTAATAGGTTTAAATATATTAAGAGCCCCCCAATTAAGGGAATATTACCCTTGTGAATTTTTCTATAATTAGGTTTATCAATTAATTTAAGACTTGGGGCAAGATTATAACAAAAAATAAATAAAAATAAGAAAGTTAATATTGAAAAATAAAAAAACATATTTTAACTTTTTTTTATCATATTTTTACAATTAATATCAAAAATATTTTCTATTTAAAAAGAATAAGATTGGTAAAAATATTAAAAAATTAAAATAACTTCCAAATATGTTTCCTGAAGGTAAAAAAGGGAAGAAATTTATTGAAATACTAATTAAAAAAAGCTTATCAATATTAGAAACTGGTCTATTTTTAAAAAAATTAAAAATAATATATCCAAAAAATAAAGCAAAAAATAAATAACCAATTAAACCTAACTCGGCGAGTATCTGTATGTGCATATTATGCACATGAGTTGAACAACCATTTAATGTATTTAGTCTAATAATTTTAGTATTTAATTCTATTTCTTCTGGAGTTATTACACCTGTAACATGTTCTATTAATTCAGGTATTTTTTTAAACTCACTAGCTTCTGTAAAGTAACTATCTTTATTGCAATATTTTCTAAACATATTTGGGCCAATACCAATAATTGGATTATCTTTAAAAATTTTAAATCCAGTAAGATAATGAAGATAGTAATGATCAGGTACTGGTATTAATACATTTTCGAATTTATCAAATTGATCAATATTTTTTTGAACATATCTTTCATACAAATATCCATTATTGAGTATAAATATACAACTAAATAATAAAATTGATATAATTGCAATTAAAGAAAAAAGATTTATTCTGTAAACTTTAAAGGTAAAGAGAAATGAAGCAAATAAAAATAAATTTAAAAATGCAGTCCTTTCACCAGAAAACAAAACACTAAAAAAGGTACATATTAATAATAAAAAAAATATTAAATTAATTTTTTTATTATTATTCTTAAATAAATGAAAAAATATAAATAAAAAAAAGAGAGTCCTGGTAAGATAACTACCTAAGATATGCTCATCTCCAAATATTCCTGAAAATTGACCATATTTAGGTTGCAATAAAACCAGATTAAAACCGTTAGCAACTTGAAATAAACTATCAAAAACAACAAAAAAAATAACAGAAACAAATACTGTTATTGTCAGTTTAAAAGTTAATATATTATTAGACAACAAATAATTGAATGCTAAAAAAATAAATACGAATTTTATAAATGATAAAGAACTTTTGAGGGAAAAAAGTGCATCGTCACTTATCAGTGATAAGAAAATTATATAAGAAAAAAATATACAAAAAAAAAGAAAGAATTTATCTTTTAATAAATTAGAATAATTAATATTTTTTTTTATAAAAAAAATTAATAGATAATTTATAAAAAGCAAAAAAATATTAATATTTATTACCGCTGGACCAACCACAAAAGACAATGGCATCAACAAAAATAAAACTTTTAGAAAATTATCAAAATTTAAATGATGCATTTATTTTTTCAAATTTTTTATTAATATTAAAAAAATAAAAAAAATAAAAAAAATAAAAATAGCTAATGTGGTGAATACAGGAATAAAAGTTTTGAATATGTAATATCTAGTATTTAAATCTGGTACATAAACATTATTTTTGCTAACAAATACACTTATATCATTAATAAAAAACTTATTATAATCTAAATTTTTAATAATTTTAATGTATTCCTTATAATAATATTCTTCATAAATAAAAAACTCAGCCAAACTATTAATGATATCAAAAAAATTATCCTTATCTTCTTGAAGAATTAATTTTAATTTTTCTAAAATATAATTAGTAAAAGCTTCATCTTTAATAGTTGTAAAGACATCAATGTTAAAATACATTTTTCCATAAAGAACATCATCAGTAATAGGTGAATGATTAATGGTAAAATATTTATCTTCTGCTTTATTTAAATTTGTTGATTCAAATTTATTATTATTATAAAATTTTTTTAAATCACTCTTATTAATTAAATAACTTAATTTTTTTGAAATTTCATTGCCTAATATTAAAAAATTTGAATTTTTGTCTTCAAAAAAACTCATTTCTCCAAATGCTAAGGAATCAAATTGAATAGTTATTAAAGATTTTTTTATTATTTTCTCGATTTTATTTTGATCTTTTACTTTATCAGCAACTTTGTTTTCATAAATAGTATAGTCAATCAATATTGCCAGTATAAAAAAAGTAAGAAAAAATAGGTAAATTAATTTATTTTTAAACATAAGTTTTTAAGTTATTTCATTTTATTTAAATATTTATCAACTACTAAACTTACACCAAAACTATCCTCAATTATTTTTCTACCATTTTTTCCCATCTTTAATTTTTCTTCATAACTTAAGTTATTAAATTTTACTATAGCTTCATATAAACTATTTGTATTTTTTGGTTCAACTAAAAAACCATTTATACCATCTTTTATCAAATTATTACAACCTGGCACATTTGTTGCTATTACAGGTCTTCCTATAGCCATAGCTTCCATTATAACCCTTGAACATCCTTCTCTATATGATGGAAGAATTAAACATTGAGAATTTTTAATAAAATTATAAACATTGTCTTGATGCTCAAAATAATCAAAAATTTTTAAATCCCTCCACAATCCAAAAGACTTATAATCTATATTACTGGGGTTAAATTGATCAATATTACCAATAATTTGAAAATTTATTTCTATTTTTTTTTTAATTTTTTTAATCGAATTTAAAAGTTCAATTATACCTTTATCTTTTATAATTCTGCCTATGAAGATATAATTTTTATGTTCTTTTAATAACGTACTATAATTAAATTTTTGTAAATTTATTCCTGAACCAGGAATAATACCTGAAATATTTAATAAATATTTGTCATGATTACATATATCAATTCGATCATTCTCATTTTGAAAAAAAATAAAATAAGCTTTTTTAAATAAAGATTTGTTTATTTTAATAATTAAATTGTTAATAATATTTTTTTTTAAATAAATAGAACCTAAACCTGTTACATTTATTATTACTTTAACTTTTATAAAAAATGTGATGATTAATGAATAAAGGTTAGGCTTTAATGTATAAGATAAAATATATTTAGGTCTATGAATAATTACTAAAAATAATATTTTTAATAATAAATATAAATCTCTAAATATATTAAAATAGTTTTTTTTAAAATTTGAATCTATAATTTTTATATTTGTATTGAATAACAAAGATTTAGAATATTTATCTTTGTTACAAAACAAATAGACTTTATTTTGTTTAGATATATTTTGAATTAATTCTGATCTAAAATTAAATAAATTCCATGAATTATTAGAAATCATAAATATTTTTATCATTAAAATATAGTAGTGTAAGTCTGCCAATTATCTTTACTGTAATTTGAAAATAATAACCATATTATTAAAATTGATAAATAAATTAATTCCAAAGAATAAATGTATAAGTTCTTAATAAAAGGATTATTAATTTTTTCCAATACAGATAAAAAAATAATTATTTGAAAAGGCAATGTGTAATAATTTATTCTATCAGCTAATGTAAAAAAACCAAAGCTTATAAAAACAAAAATTGAAAGGATTAAAAAGTAAAAAAATAATATCCAACAATCAGTTTCATTTTCTTTACTAAAAAAAAATAACATAAAAAAAAATGATAATAATGTAGGGACCAATCTGTAAAATAGACCTGGAGAAGTAGATTGATTATCAATAATGTATGATTGTATTAATTTAAATGAGTACAGATAATCTTGATTAAATGTATTTATTTCAAAATTAATATCGAAATAATATTTTAGTATTGTAAAAAAAATTATAAGCAGGTTTGTAGTAACTGCCAATAGAATAAAATACTTATACTTAACTTTAACATTTATATAATGAAATAAAATTACAAATAAAAATAAAATGGCAGAAAAATGAAAACCAATAGATAAAATTATAAAGAAAAATGATTTATAAAAAAATTTTTGCTCATATAAATAAATAGATAAAAAAATTAATGAAAGTGCTAAAGATTGTCTTATAAATCCCATATGTAATATAAATACACCTAGTGGTAAAAAAATTGTTAGAGATAAAGCTGGGTTTTTATTAAAAATTAAAAATGGTAAAATTGATAAAAAGAATATCATAGAGATAATTAGATTATTAAAAAATATATTTTTTGTTATCAATTTAGAAAAATTGCTTAAAAAGAAAAATATACCATCTTTTTTTAAAAAAATATGTTTTAAAAAAATATTATTATTATCAAAAAGAAATTGATATCTTTTCCAATCTCCACCAACATTATATCTAAATGCACAAAAGAAAAAAATAAAAGAAAGAATCATAAAAAAAAATACGTTTCTATATTTAGATTCAATTTTAAATAGATAAGTACTTAAACACGAAAGTATAAATAGTGATATATAAGGAGTCATTAAAAATGTTTTAAATACCAATCTTGAAAAACTAAAATATCCCAAATTTTATATTCACTGTTATTTTTTCCACATTTTAATAAATTCCATTCTTTTAAGACTTCATCATAATCAAAAAAGTTATGAGAATTTATTGCGTCTTTGTTAATTAATTTTTCAGCCCATGAATTTAATTGATTGTCCAAAACAGATTTTACTGGAAATAAAAATCCTTTTTTTTGATTTTGAATTAAATTTTTTGGAATTAAATCTTCCAATACCGATCTAAGAATTATTTTACCTTTATTATTTTTAATCTTATGATGACTTGGTATGTTTTTGGCAAAATTTAAAATATTTTTGTCAAGAAAAGGATTTCTTACTTCTAAGCTATAAGCCATTGAAGACCTATCTACTTTGACTAAAAGATCATCAGGCAAATATGTATTCAAATCAAGATTCATTATATTTTCTAAATATTCCAAATCATTACTCCAATATTCGCTGAATAAATCGTTATTTTGATTAGTGTTAATGAAATCATTAAAATTCCAATGCTGATTAATTGACAAGTACATTTGGTAAAGATTTTTTTCATTCAATGCATTTACAATGCTTTCAGATTTCTGGATCATGTTATGTATCTTTAAATTGTCTGGAAAAAAATTATTAAATTTTAAAAGAAAGTTAAATATGAAATCAAATTTTCTTGATCCCATAATATTTATTAAAGAACTCTTTAATGATTTTTTTTTTAGATACATATCAGACATTAATTGTGAATTAATATACCGATTGTAACCACCAAATAATTCATCTCCACCATCTCCAGAACAACAAACCTTAACATATTTAGATGTTTCTTTACTTAGATATAAAGTGGGGATTTGCGATGAGTCAGAAAATGGTTCACAAAAAAATTTAGGTAAATTCAATACCAAATCAGAAGCATCATTAAGGTCAAAATTAATATTATGATGGTGAGTGCCTAAAAATTTTGAAATTTTCTCAGCTTGCTTGCTTTCATCAAAATAATCTTCTTGATAGCCTAATGAGAATGTTTGTATTTTTTTTTTTGAAACATGTGTCATCACAGAAGTAATTGTTGAGCTATCTATACCTGATGACAAGAATGAACCAATCTCTACGTCAGATCCTATTTTTCTTTCAACAGAGTTAAAAATTAGATCTCTTAATGTATTTTTATTTTTGTCAAAATTATCATTTGTACTATAATTTTCTAATTCATCATTTGTAAACTTTATTTGATTAATAGAATTACTATCATAATTTTTTTTGTTTAAATCAATTTGAATATAGTGGCCCTGCTTTAACTTAGATATATTTTTAAATATAGAGAGAGGCGCAGGTATATAATTATAACTCATTAAATATTTTAAACTAAGTTTGTTTATTTCTTTATCAAAATATTTATCCACCATCATTGCTTTTAATTCACTAGAAAAATAAAACTTTTCATTAGAATTGCCAAAGTAAATTGGTTTTTCACCAAATTTATCTCTTGCAAGATAAATCTTGTGTAATTTAATGTCATACACAGCAATTGCAAACATGCCCTCAATTAATTTTAATGACTCTAAAAATCCAAATTTTTCTATACAATTAATTAATACTTCAGTATCTCCATGACTGTTCCATTTAATTGTAAATTTATCATTTAATAATTTTTTTAATTTATTAAAATTATATATTTCACCATTAAATATCATAACATATCTTTTGTTTTTTGATATGATAGGCTGATTAGCTTTATCTGATACATCCAAAATTGAGAGTCTTGTATGACCTAAGAATAAATTAAACCTGCTATCTAAATAATAATCATTAGAATCAGGACCTCTATGTTTCAAAGAATCTAACATTTGAAATATTAGATCTTTAGAGATATTTTTTTTTGAAATGAAACCAATTAATCCGCACATTATTTTTATTTATTTAGTAATCTTAAAATTAAATATTTAGGTCTATAGAAGTAATAAATTAATATTAAGTAAAATGTTTTAACATTATATGTAAAAAATGAATATACTTTTATTTTATCATAAAATAAAACATACATTCTAGAATTAATAAAATCAAAAACTTCTTTATCATCATTATTAAACAATTTTTTGATATAGAAAAGATCTGCTTCTATATTTGCATCTATGATTTTTTCATATTTTTTAAAATTATTTTTTACGTTAATTAAAAATGAATTTTTTCTTTGAAGAAAATTATTTGAACTAGATACTGAATTTTTATGCATTCTAAGTTTTAATAAATATTGATTTATATTAGCAATTTTATATTTTTTTGAAACTTTTGACCACAATTCATAATCTTGAGACACAATATAATTTTCATTATAAAAATTAAATTCTTTTAAAATATTTTTTCTAAAAATTACTGAAGGATGTATAAGCGGATTAAAATAAAGTATCTTTTTTTTTAACTTTTTATAATTACATTCTACTTTAATTTTTCCAATAATCTTATTATTATTATTTATTTTAATACAATTAGAACCTAATAAAACAATGTCTAAATTTTTTATCATATATTTATATAAAAAATCTAATCTGTTCAAATCACTTACATCATCATAATCCTGCCTAACAATTAAGTCAGATCTAGACTTTTTAATAGCAATATTTAGTGATTTTGTTAAACCTAAATTTTCTTGATAAAAAATTCTTAATCGTGGATCTAAATTTTTATAATACTCTACTTTTTTTATAGTACCTCTATCAGATCCATCCAGTATTATTATAAATTCAAATTCTTTAAAACTTTGATTTAATATACTTTCAATTGACTGACTTAAATAATCACCTTCATCATTTTTAATTGACATTATTACTGATATTGCAGGCATATTCATTTAATTTGACTGTAAAAACTAAGATATTTTTTTTTAATTTCATTAATTGAAAAATTTTTTTCTATATATTTAGACGCATCAAGATCTATACTGCTTTCTTTTTGCATTATATAATCGATTTTTGATCTCAATGATTTTGAGTTTAAGTCCACTAAATTAAAATTTTTATTTTCATACAAATCTGCTATACCTTCAACATTTGTTCCTATGCAATTTACTCCACAAGACATTGCCTCAAGCAAAGATTTGGGATGCCCCTCATATAAAGAGCATAATATATAAATATTATATGAGTTATAAATTTTTGGGAGTTCCTGGTTAGAAATATTCCCAAGAAAATTAACTTTTAAATTATTTGATTTTATTATTGAATAATATGATTTGGGATTTCCATGACCTATAATATCTACTTCGTAATTACTTCCAATTAATGATTTAAATAGTAACTCATAATTTTTCTGTTCAGTCAATCTGCCAACACAAAGAATCTTATTTGTTTTTTTAATTTCATTCATTGGATAAAATTTTCTTACATCTATAAAATTTGGAATGACTTTTATTTTATTTGTATTAATTTTAAATAATTTACTAATATTTATTTTAGATCTATTTGTTGTAACAATTATAAAATCTGAATAATTATAAATAAACTTTGAGTACAGTCTAATCAAAAAAACAATAATTATATTTGATTTTTTTTTTAAAAGAAAATCAAAGAAATCAAAACCCTGTCTAATAATAATTTTTTTTCTTAATATAAGTTTACTTAATATTAATATCCAGCTACCCCAAAATTGATTGGATTGAATAATTTTAAATTCTTTAAAATTTTTTTTATAAATTATTGGTAAAAAAAAAGAGTAAATATATTTTAAAAATGGGGATTTTACTGATAGAAATCCTTGAAAAAAAGGGATTATTTTTATTGGTTTGGTTTTCTCAGAGTATTTCAAATCACTTAAATCTCCAAAAGTTCCTATTGTATAATTAAATTTTTCATCTGTAGATATACTTTTAAAGAGCTCTAATTCACGATCAATTATTCCAACTTTATTCCATTCATTCAGACTTAAAGGAAAGGTTTTAATTAATAATATATCCATTAATGTGAATTAAAGACTGAAGTAATTCCTTTTAAAGGCATTTTTTAAATCGAATATTATACTTCTGGGTTTAGTAATTTTATCTATGTATTTAGATGTAAGTGCAAGAATTTGTTTATGAGGTACCAAAACTAAGACAATACTATAATATTTTTGTTTTGGTTTTTTTATAATTTCAATTCTACTTTTAATCTCTTTAGTTGATTTGATAAGAGGGTCATATATTTCAACTTTTTGGGCATACTTTTTATAATAATCGAATATTTTGATTATTTGAGTGTTTCTAATATCTGAGCAATTTTCTTTAAATGCATACCCCATAAGAAGAACATTTGATTTTGATATATTTATATTTTGACTTAAACAAATATCTGATACTCTTTTTATAACCTGTAGATACATTTTGTCGTTAATTTTTCTTCCTGAAATAATTAATCTAGGATCAATTTTATTTTTTTTTGCAATATGAGCTAGATAGTATGGATCTACACCGATACAGTGGCCACCAACTAAACCAGGATAAAATTTTAGAAAATTCCATTTTGTTGAAGCATATTTGATAATTTCATTAACATTTAAGTTCATTTTTCTAAAAATTTTTGAAAATTCATTCATCAAAGCAATATTGACATCTCTTTGAACATTTTCGATAATTTTAGCAGACTCACATATTTGTATAGAGTTTACTTTAATTACATCTGCTTTTATTATTTTTTTATAAAGAGAATAAATTTTTTTTAATCCTATAGATGAATTACTGGAAACAAGTTTTGCTGTATTAGAAAGATGATGATTAAGATCACCTGGATTTATTCTTTCTGGACTATAACCCAAATAAAAACCTTCTTTAAAATCATTAGCAGTAATACATTTAAGTTTTGATTTTTTTTCTAATATTTTCAAACAAACATTTTCGGTAGTTGAAGGATAGACGGTAGATTCAAAAACAATTAAATCATTAATTTTAATATATTTAGAGATTAAATGACATGCACTCACTAAGTTTCTTAAATCTGGTTTAGTAGATTTAAAAATTGGTGTAGGAACACAAACAATAAATACATTGGACCCATGTAAATCTTTTGCATAACTCGTAAAATTTAATTTATTTTGTTTTAAAAAATTTTTATTTATTTTGACCTCATTATTATTATCTTTATATTTTTTTAAAGATTTTATTCTATTTTTATTTATGTCATATCCAGTTACAAAATAATGTTTGGAAAACTCAATAGCTAGAGGTAATCCCACGTATCCTAAGCCAATAACGGCAATTTTAATTTGAGTTTTCATAATTAATAATCTACTCAAATAGCATGATTAAATTTAAAATGTTAATAAATAATGATTAAAATAAATCTATCAATAGTCATAGCATCTTATAATGGGCATCATATTATCCAAAAATTATTAAAAAGTGTTTTATTAAATGAATATATACCAAAAGAAATAATTATTGTTTGTTTTAAAGACCAATATAACAAATATATATTTAACTGTAAAAAATATAATAAAAAAATAAATATTAAAATCTTAAAATCAAATATTAAAAATCAAATCACACAAAGACAAATAGGTCTAAATAAATCTACCATGGATTATGTTTTACAATTAGATGATGATATTATAATTGGTAAAAACACTTTGAAGCTAATTTATAACGAATTAATAAAAAATCATTATAAAATAATATTTTCAGCTAATTTAAAAACAGTTGATGGAAACATAGCTGACCTAAGATGGAGAAAAATTTATAATAAGTACAGATTATTTAGATACTTACTTTTTTTTCTAAATAGTTTTAAAAAAGTTAAACCTTATAGTATTATAAGTTCAGGCAAACCAATTCCTGGACTAAATTCACAGATAATTTCTTACGAATGGCTGAATAGCTCACTATGTTTTCATAAATCAGCTTTAAAAGATTACGAATTTTTTCAAAATAATGGTAAAGCTTTTTATGAAGATGTTTACACGTCTCATATTTTTTATAAGAAAGGGTATAAATTAAAAAAAATTATTAATGCAGATATTTATCATCCCAAAACTCAAAAAATGGATTTATTAATTTTTTATAAATCAATTATAAATCAATATAAGATTGTATTAAAATTTAAAAAAAATATATTGTTATTTTTGTTTGATATCATATTTTTTATATTAATATTTGTTGTTAAAAGGTGATGAAGAAAAAAATAGGAATAATAGGTGCAAATGGGTTTCTTGCTCAAAACTTAATCAAAAGATTAAATAAAAAAAATGAATGCTATTTATTAGGCAAAAAAAAATCAAATATATATTGTGACTATAATAAAATTGATGAAATAAAAAATGTAATAAAAAAATTTAAATTTGACTCTATAATCAATTGTGTTGGCTATACAAATATTGATAATGTTCAAATTGAGAAAGAGCTATGTTTTAAATTAAATGTTATAATTGTTCAGAATATTGTTCAAGCAATAAAAGAATCAAATCATAAGCCATTCTTTATACATTTTTCAACTGATCACTTATATAATAAAAAAGGGAAATCCAAAGAAGAAAAATTTCAAATAATAAATTATTATGGATTATCAAAATATTATAGTGAATTTTTTGCATCTCAAGTAAAATCAATTATTCTTAGAACTAATTTTTTTGGTTACAGTTATCACAAAACAAAAAAAAGTTTCAGTGACTGGATAATTAGTCAATTATCTAGTAAAAAAATTATTAATTCCTTTAATGATATTTATTTTAGTCCACTTAGTTTTGACACTCTTACCTTCATAATTGAATTAATAATATCAAAAAAAATTCCAGGTATTTTTAATGTTGGAAGTAATAAAGGTTTTAGTAAAGATCAATTTATTAAAAAATTATGTAAATATAAATCTTTTAATAAAAGATTAATCAAAACTAAAAATTCCAACAATTTTTTTACAGTACCCAGACCAAGAGATATGAGGATGAGTATTGAAAAATTTGAGAAAGCTTACAAAGTAAGATTACCATCTTTGATTGATGAGATTAAGAGTCTATAAATATTTTTTAATTATGAAATAAATATTTTCAGGAATAAAAGAAATAATAAAATAAATCAAAGATAAAACGTATATTTTTATATTAAATGGATTGTTATAGGTTGTTCTTATTTTTAAAGAATCTAATAATTGCCTAAATCTTCTTTTTTTTGAAATTGAATTTTTTAATATATATCTTTCTAATAGAATTTCTTTACACATTAAAATTCTTCCAGTTTTAAATAGTTTATTCCATAAATCAAAATCCTGACAGGTTTTATAATTTGTATCATACCCTTTTACTTGATAATAACGATTTGCCCTAAATGATGATGAACCATGTGGAAATATTGTTTTATATTTAATTTTATTTTTTATCTGATTTTCATCTAAATACCCCCAGGAAGATTGTAAATTATTTGAATAAATATTGATACAATTAGAACCAACTGCAACAACTGATTTATCATCATAATATTTTAAAAGTTTTTCTAGACGATTTTTTTTTGATACTTCATCTGCATCTTGCCGAACTATAATTTCACTAGAAGTTTGTTTAATAGCGTTTATTAATGATTGAGTTAAACCTAGATTGATTTTATTTACTAGAATTTTAATTCTTTTGTCCTTTTTTGCTTTATTTTTTAAAATTTTTAGAGTTTCATCTTTTGAACCATCATCTACAATAATTAATTCAAAATTTTTGTAAGTTTGAGATAAAATAGACTCAATTGATTTTTCCAAATATTCTCCTCCGTTTAAAACAGACATGACAAATGAAGCCTTTGTATGATTGGTATTCTTAAGCATTTAAAATAATTTTTTTAATTTTTTTTCAAAATTATAGAAGTTATTAATTATGTATTTATAATCTTTAAATTCTTCATATTTATTTTTTACACCTATAAATTTAATTTGACTTTTACTTGCTGATAAATAATCATTTTTAGTATCACCAATAAATATAATTTCTTTTTTTTTTAATTTATATTTAGAAATTAAATATTTTATATGTTCAATTTTTTTTTTAGGAGTTCCCATTATTTCTATAAAATATTTAGAAATTTTTTTATACTCCACAATTTCTATTAATTCTTTAGTTGGTGTAGCTGAAGAAATAAAAAAATTATAATTATTATGATTTTCTTTTAAAAATTTTTTAATTCCATATATATAGTTACTTTTCATTACTTTTGAAATGACAATAGATTTAAAATTCTTCAAATATAAATTCCTATTATTAAATTCTGATTTAAGATAATTTTTTAGAATGTAATTTATTTTAATTTTTCTCGATATTCCTAAGTTTTTATAGTGATATGCTCTGGATATTTCTTGAATTTTTTTTCCTTTATTCTCAAATAATTCAAAGAAAGATTCACCTTTAACATCAACACTATCAAGAATGACACCGTCAAAGTCAAATATTATTGATTTTATCATTAAGTTTATTTTGCAATTGAAATAACAAATCTATTATTCCCTCACCAAGGGATAATTCTTCATTTGGACTGTATTTTTCTGAAATATTTGGTCTAAAATTAAATGGTGTTACTTTGTAATGACTATCAAGTTTCTCTTTTGAATACTTAATACTAATTTCGTTATTCATAATTTCATTTATCATAACAAGCAAATCTTTAATTTTTATTGACTCAGAACCTGTAATCATAATATTTTTATTTATATATTTATTTTGTAAAAAATTAATACAGCTCATAGCAGCATCTCTGACATGAATATATTGTCTTATTTCTTCACCATCTCCACCTCTGATAATTTTTTTGTTTTTAATGGCTTGAACCAGTGTTTTATAAATGAAATTTCTTGAATCTGATCTTGGACCATATAAAGATCCAAATCTTAAGTTTGTGTATCTAAGTTTTGAATTTTTACAAAACTCCTCTATTAATGACTCACAAGTTTGTTTTGATATTCTATAAAAGCTACCTTTATTACTATAAACATAAATACTACTTGCAAAGATAATTCTTTTTACATTATTTTTAATACAAGCATTTAAAATATTTGCAGTCCCTAAAATATTTATATCTAATGTATTAATTATATCAACATTAGACTCTTCAATATCCGCTTGTGCTGCAAAATGATAAACAGTGTGAGCTTTTTTCAAAAAAAATTTTAATTTGTTTTCTTCTCTTATATCTGAATATGTATATTTTGCTTTTTTATTTTCATAATTTTTTTTATGATCAAAAACATGAACTTCATATTTATTTGTTAAAATGAGCTCATCAACAAGATGACTTCCAAGGAAACCTCCCCCTCCAATTACACAAATTTTCTTTTTCATATTTATAAAAAATTTATATTCATTTCAGATTTAAAAAAATCAACTATTTTAGGTTTTATATATTCTTTTTTAATTATAGATACTATATTTTCTTCAAGATGTTCTGGGTTATTTACTGAAACGATTCCATTTTTTCTATACAAAGAACCTTCTGGTTCAACTTTTCTAAATTGCTCATCTTCAATAAAATATTCAATAGATGGTACATCTAAAGCCAATGAGTCAAGTATTGCAGATGACCAAAAGGAAACTGTAAATTTTGCTTTTGAAGAAATAACCATTGAATTCTCATTGGTAATGCTGATATTATTAAGACTCAATTCATTTATGATACTTAGTATTTGATTTACATCTTCTCTAGGGTGAGGTTTAATTAAAATTTCATGATCAGGCAATAATTTAGAAATTTTTTCATGAGCTGTTTTAAGCAAATATTTATATTTATTTAAATTCATATAATACGGATGATCATAAGATCTTGAGAAAATCACCACATACTTTTTATTTTTTATAAAATTATCACTATATTTTCTTATATAATTAATCCAATTTAAATAAAATTTAGAAAATCCAATTACTTTAATTTTACTAAACCCCAAACTTTTTGCCCATTCAATATTTGAATTGCTAAAAGCAAGATATATATTATTATAATTATAATTATATTTTTTTAATATTGCAGTTTGATTGAGCGATTGACCGTGATGATATATGAATATTTTTTTTGTTAAAAATAAAGATACCATTCTAAAAAGAAAAGTTGAGTTTTTTTGATTTGTTGTCTCATGCCAAAAATAATTATAATTAAATACATCAAAATTATTAATTATATATAGTAGTTGAATAATTATTTTATTAAAAAAGTTATTTTGGGTTGAATAATCAAATTTATTGTAAGATTTACAAAACTTTAACTTTATATCTAGTAATTTTAATGTATCCAAAATAAATTTATTATTAATTATTTGTTTATATATTTTTTCTACAGCTACTAAAATTTTTACTTTTATTTTATATTTATTCTTTAATTCATATAATAGAGGCAAAAGAGTATCAAACTCACCATTACTATGTGAAACAATTATATAAATTTTTTTCAAATTATTTAATAATTAATTTTTCAACGTTTTTTAAATCTTTAATTGTATCAACGCTTTTAACATAATTTTTAATTTCAACCATTTTTATTTCACCACCTGATTGTAAGATCCGATTCATATCAATTGACTCTAATATTTCTAAAGAAGTTGGTTTTAATTTATTAAATTTTAGTAAATAATTTCTTCTAAAAGGTATTGCACAAACTTGCTTGTAAGCAGTTTTAAATTTTAACCAAGGAGATGGTATTGGGCATCTTGAAAAATATAATGCAAATTTATTATTATCAAAAACAACCTTAGGTTCATTTAAATCATTAAACTCAGCTTTATTTTTTACCTTTGTCATTAAGTTAGTTACATTAATTTTTTTGTTTTTTATTAATGGCTCAACTACTTTTGAAATCATTGTGCCAGTAATCATTGGCTCATCACCTTGAACCATAACTATAATTTCAAATTTTTTTTTTAATTTTTTTTCTATTTTTACTAAAGCTTCAGACGTTCTTTCAGTAGCTCTTTTATGTTTTTTAGATGTCATTATTGAATTTCCACCAATACTCAAAATATAATTATGTATCTGTAAATCACAAGTAGCTACAAACACGGTATCTATAATTTTTGATCTACTCACATTTTTATATACTCTTTCAATCATTGGAATTCCTAAAATTTTTTTCATAGGCTTTCCTGGAAATCTTGAAGAGTTCATTCTTGCTGGGATTACTGCTAAAACATTCATAATAACTTATTTCAATTTATTTAAATTATCTTTACATGATTGTCCTAAAAAAAAAGTATCCCAACTAAATCCAATAAAATCATAACCTTCTTTAACTTTATTTTTTACATCATCAATATTAGGTTCTGTAACATGGTAACCTTTTTTAAGCTTAAACTTTTTTGTCAATGTTTTATATTCAGATAATGCCATTTTAAATTTTGGATGATTAAATTGACCAGGTATTCCTAAAGAGGCGGATAAATCATATGGACCAATGATTGTTCCGTACAAGTTTTTGACTTTTAAAATATTTTCTAAATTATCAATTGCGCTAATATGTTCAATTTGAGCAATTACTTTTGTATTTTTATTTACTTTTTTTAAATAATTTTCAAAATCAAAACCATATCCCTGAGCTCTTGACAATTTATTAACACCCCTTACGCCTTTTGGAGGATATAGACTAAAATCTATTGCCTTTTTAACATCGTCTGCATTTTTTATTAAGGGAACTATAATTCCATTTGCACCTGCATCTAATACTTTTTTTATGATTAATTCATCATTGGCTCCAACTCTGACAAAAACTTCTAAATTATTATAAGATATTATTGCTATTAAACTTTGCAGTTCTTTAAAATCAATAACAGTATGCTCTAAATCAATACAAAGCCAGTCAAATCCAGATTTAGACATAACTTCAGCGATAGCTATATTATCTAATGTAATCCAAGAACCTATTGAGTATTTTTTATTTTTCAATTTCATTTTTCATACTATAAAGTTGATTATCCTTAATACAATAAGAATAATCTGCATATTTAATTATATCTTCATTATGAGTTATAAAAATAATAGTTGGATTATAATCAAGTTTATTTTTTAAATTGTACAATAATTTTTTTTCATTTTCTTTATCTAATCCTGATGTAGCTTCATCAAAAATTAATATTTCAGGTTTCCTCAAAAGAGCTCTAGCAATAGATAATCTTTGTTTTTGACCACCTGAAAATTTAGATCCGGATTCACCCATAAATGTATTTTTTGTATCATCAATTGATTTTACAAAGTCACCACACAAACTAATATCAAGTATTTTAATTAATTCACTATCATTACATTTAGAGCCTAATATTAAGTTGTTGTAAACACTGTCATTAAAGAAATAATGATCTTGTGTGACACAACCAACTAAACTTCTCCATTTTACTATATTAATATTCTTAATATCTTTATTATCAACTAATATACTTCCAGATGAAGGCTCTAATAAATTTAGTATCAAATCAATCATAGTTGTTTTGCCAGATCCTGATTTTCCAAATATAGTTATGAATGATTCTTTTTTAAAAGTAACACTTATATTTTTAAGTACATATTCATTTTTATATTTAAAACTCACATCGTTAAAAGAAATATTATTTTTAAAATCAAAATCAAAATTATTTTTTTTTATTACAAAAAATTTACGAACATATTTTAAATTATTAAAATAGCTATCATAAAAAGGTTCCATTTTTTTTACTGTTAAATATAAATTAAAACTTGTAGACAGTTTAGACATCGCTCTTTGAAATAGAGCTAATAATGTGACAAGCGATGAAAAAGCTACTATGTCATAAGTAAAAGCAGAAATTAAACCTATTGAAATAAAAATCGCAAAAAATGGCTCTTTCAGACTTTCTGGATATGCAGTTGTTTCAAATAATCTAATATCGTTTTTCTTGGTAGAAGATACTATATCTTTAAGGTTGTTAAAAAAAATATCTGAGAAACCTGTAATTTTGATAGTTTTGATATTTTTAAAACCTTCAAATATGGAATTAGATATATTTTTTAAAAGCTTAGTTGCAATAAAACCATATTTTTTTGCTCTTCTTCCCCATATTCTAAAAACTAATAAATAAATTACCCCTACAAATATTGAGTATAGACCCACTAAGTTGGACACAAAAAAGACAAATATAAATAAGATAAAAAACTGCACTATTGAAGATAAAAAATAAACTGTATCAACAAATCCATTAATTGTTTTTCCACTTTCATTCATAACGGTATTGACAATTTCTCCTGTTTTTTTAGTAACAAAATAGCTCCAGTTAGCTTCAAGTGTACTTTTAATATAATCTAATCTTATATTTTCAGTTAATTTTGTAGCAATTCTTATAGAACTTATTTTTATATACAGATTTATGAATGAGCTTAAAGTTATAAGAAAAATAAAAAATATAAAAACACTTACATAAGTATCTTTTAAATAAAAAATATCTAAATAAAAATTTTTATAAAAATATACAAAAGTACTACCAACATCATCTAATTGAAATAATTTTAGCTTAAGAAGAACAGGGTAAATTGCAAAAACTGATAAAGTTTGCAATAAACCCGATAAAACAGATAAAAAAAAATATAATATAGAATATTTTTTTGACAAACTAAGAAATTTAAGTGGCACTTTAAAATAGTTTAATTTTAAATTAATATTCATTTCTCACTCATGATCACAATTTATTTATTAATGTAATAATTTTATTAACTCTATTTTCCCAAGTATGATTTTTATAAACATATTTTTTATTCTTTTCTATTATAGTTTTTAAATTGATAAAATTATTAAGAATATATTCAATTTTAGCTTGAAAGTCACTTAGGTCATTTTTAAAAGTAAAAAATTTAAATTCATCTTTGAAAATATTGTTATATAAGTCTGTCTCCTCACATAATAGTATTGAGCCACTTGCAAATGTTTCAAAATATCTTGGACTAATTAATTGATAAGGCGATAAAGTATTTATATATATTTTACTCATTAGTATTTTTTTTATATAATCATCAACATTTAAATATTTATAAAATTTTAAAAATTCTGCTATTTTTTTAGAATAATTATTTTTAGGAATTGTATTCCAAAACAAATTTAAATGTCTGTCTCTTTGAATTAAAGGTAAGTCCATAAATGTATAATATAGTTTTTTTGTTATTCTTGTCCTAATATTCGTTTGACCTGAGTTTCTATTTACATTTTGTAAAATGCCAGAAAACCCAATGTCATACTTTTTTTCAATTTTTTGGTCAATTTTTTGAAATTTATATTTATCGAAAGCAAAAGGTATAAAATAATATTTACTATTGGTAATTTTACTAAAGTGTGAGCAATTATGGTGATGGCTCAATGAAATATCAAAATAATTATTTTTACAATAATTTAATTTTTCTTTTAGGTTGACATATTCCTTATTTAAAAAAAATAGTTTTAGTAGTCTAGTTTGTGACAAATCAATTTTATTATTTATTTCTACTTTATCTCCCTCTTTATCATTTAGCCAACTATGGCCTACAAAAATAATTTTTGGTTTATTATCAAAAATAGAAAGAACATCATTCAAGGTATGTTTATGTGAATAACTTTCATAACCTGGGCCATAAAAATAAATCTTATTATTTTCTTGTAAATAATTTATAAAATCAAGTTGATAGTTGGCACCTTTATAGGTAGCCATATTTTTAGTTAAATAAAGGATTTCTAGGTTCAATTTATTTATTTCAAAAGTTGACTTTTAGCCCATTTATAAGTTTCTTTTAAACCATCATCAATATTTATCTTTGGCTTCCAATTTAATATTTTTTCAGCTTTCGAAATATCAGGAACTCTATCAAAATCTCCCTCAGGTTTTGTAGTATCAAATGTTGGCTTTATATTTTTTTTTGATAACATTAGTAATTTATTAGCTATTTCCTCTATTGAAATACTTTCTCTAGGGCCAATTTGCACAACTTCATGCCCCTCTTCAATTTTCATTGACTTTATAAGTGCATCTATAACGTCATCAATATAAACAAATGATCTTCTCTGTTTTCCCGATCCCCAAATAATATATTCCTCATTTAAGATCAATTTTCTGCATAAAGCAGGTATTACTTGAGATTTTTTTTCAGATAATTCACTAGGTGGTCCATAAACATTATGAAGCCTTAAAATAGAAGAATTAATTAAACCATATTTACTTGCCAAACTAATTTCATATTCACCTATTAATTTACTCCAACCATATGATGATTCTGGATTTGCTGGATATACATCTTCTTCTTTCAAAGGGATAATATTTAGATTAGATTGTTTTTCAAGAGGATAACTACAAGCTGTACCGACATAAGTAATTTTTTTTACTTTATTAAAAATAGATGCTCTTAATATATTTGAGTTAATGTTTAAATTTAATTGAAAAAGAGAAAACTCATTTTGAAAAACATAATTAATACCTGCTACTACATCTGCTAAATGAATGACATGGTCAATGTCTTTTGTGATTTTTAGACAATTTTCATAAACACTTAAATCTAATTCATAAAAATTTTTTTCTATATTAAAATTAGTATTTTTGATGTCATTTATATTTTCTAATTTACCTCTCCACAAATTATCAGCCAAAATTATATTATAATTATTATTATTTTTAATTATTCTTTTTAGTAGATTGGATCCAATTAAACCCGCCCCTCCTGTGATTAAAATATTCATTTTGAGAATAAGAAGTAATTTTGTACTAATTTGATAAAGTTTTTATCAAATTTCTGATATGTTAAATACATTTTTTCATTTTCGCAAAAAAGTATACATCCTAATTTACCATCTTTATTTTTTTTATCTTTTTTTAATATTGATATATATTTTTTTAAACTGTAATTTTGCAAATTGTGCTTCGAAAAATTCTTTTTTAATAAAGCTCTTGTCGTTTCATATTTCTCTATTGATAATTTTTTATAATTATACGAGATATAGTTAGCAAAATCCATACCCATAGTAATTGCTTGCCCATGATTAATTTTATAGTTTGTTAGAGCTTCAATTGCATGTCCAAAAGTATGACCATAATTAAACTTTTTTCTTTCTCCATTATCAAACTCATCTATTTGAATTACATTTTTTTTTATTAAAAGTGACTTATAAATATATTTATGAATAAGTTGAGTGTTGATTAAGATTTTGTCATAATCGCCCATAAACCTATTAAATAAATCAATATTTGAATACAGAAAATAATGACACATTTCTCCAATACCTGACTTTTTTGCTGATATATCTAAGGAAAATAGAAAATTGAAATCAATATAAACCTTTTTTGGAGGCCAAAAATTTCCAATTAAGTTTTTATAACTATTAATATTAATTGAAGTTTTACTACCTATGCAACTATCACATTGAGCTAGTAATGTGGTTGGGTAAAAATTATATTTTATCCCTCTAAATAAAATTGAGCTTAGAAAAGCTCCAATATCTTGAGTAACCCCCCCACCAATCAAGTTAATTTCAGAATTCTTATCAATCTTTAATTTGATTAAAGTATTTGCATATTTTGCAAAATTTTCAAAAGATTTTGCATTCTCATCTGCCTTAATAATTATTGATTTGTGAATAATTTTATTTTTATCAAAAAAATTTTTATTTAAATTATAGATTTTTCTATCGATAATAAAATATTGTTTATCAGATTTCTCCTTAATAATATTTTTTTTAAAATCTTCTATAAAGATAACTGAGTAATTACTTAAAGATGATTTAATTTGAAAATTTCTAAACATTAATAAATCCACCATCAACATAAATTATTTGACCTGTAATATATGTATTAAGTTCACTGGATAAAAAAAAGATTAATGGAACTATTTCACTTGGCTTAGCAAGTCGGCCTATTGGAATTTGCTTCTTGACTTGATTTATTTCTTTTTTTGATAAAACCCTTCTTGTTAGCTCAGTATCAACAAAACCTGGAGATATAGAATTAACTAACACATTATATTTAGCAAGTTCTATTGATGAAGAAACTGTTAAACCATTCAAAGCATATTTTGACGTGGTATAACTAATTCTTTTTTCTTTACTTTTTTTGCCCCAAATTGAGGAAATATTGATAATTTTACCATAGTTGTTTTTTTTCATTAATTTAGAAACGCCACTTAAAATCTGGAATGGTATTTTTAAATTTACATTCAAAATATCATCAAATTCATTTGAAATTTTATCAATATAGTTAATTTTATTTATTCCAGCATTATTTATACAAATATCAATCTTTTTATAGTTTTGAATTTTTTTTATAAAATCTCGTGAAGATTTTTCATTATTAAAATCAGCTTGATGGTAATCAATTTTGTTTTTGTTATAAATTTCAAAAAATTTTTTTTTAGAAGTTGAATTACCAGTTGCAATTATTGTTGCTTTAGTTTTTAGAAATGCTTCTAAGATTTCTTTTCCAATTCCATTTGTTGCTCCAGTAATTAAAACTACTTTATTTTGAAAATTTGAAATCATAAAATTTTATTTTTATATATCTTCCAAAAATAATCTTTTTTCATAAACTTTTCTACTTTTTTTATTCATGATTTTTACTTTTGTAAATTCTTGTGACTAAACTCATTGTCTTTAGAGCATCTTGACAATTACCATTCTGAATTTTCTGGTTATTAATTATTGAGTCAATAAATTCGTCAACCTCTAATTGCCAAGATGGATCTTTTGAATATTGATATTTACTTCTTTTAATTGATCTATTTTTTTGTTTAACACCTATAATAATTGTTTCTTTTCCATAACTTTTTGAACCAGTTATAAATCCTCTTAATATAAGATATCCTTTTTCAAGTGTAATGTACAATTCAAATAGGTGCTCCCATTGTGTGGCTGAAGAGTGAATAAAAGCAATGATATTATTTTTACTTTTCATAATTGCATAAGCATTGTCTTCAATTTCCTCTTTCCAATAATTATTTGAAATAAAACTTTTCACATCATAAAACTCTCCAGCAAAAAGCCTAATTAAATCAATCATGTGAATCCCTTGATCTAATAATATGCCTCCCCCACAAATATTTTTTTTTGTTCTCCAATTTTCTTGACCTTTCCATTCACCAAAATTTGATTTGCCATAAGTTCCTTTTAAATTAATAATATTCCCTAATTTTTTAGAATTAATTATTTTAAGTGCTTTAAGAACAGAATAGTGATACCTATGATTAAAACCATACTTTAATTTTAAGTGCTTTTTTCTTTTATAAAGATCATAAACACTTTTTATCTCCCTAAGGTTCTTACCTGGTGGCTTTTCACAAAATACATTAATATTTTTAATTAAAGCTTTTTTTGTATATTTCGCAGCAACATCATTAGTAACACATATAAATATTAGATCTAAATCATGTTTTAGTAATTTGTTATAATCGTTGTAATAATAAATATCTTTTCTTTTATAGTTTTTAGAAAATTTACGATCACATACCGTCTCAATTGATATGTGTTTATTTTTTTGGAGACATTCAAATCTTCTTTTACCAACTACACCAAATCCACATATTCCTGCCACTAATTTCATAAATATTTAAAATTAATCTTGTTATATTAGAAAATAAAATTCTTAAAGAATTATTTATCATAATATATAGATTTATCTAATAATCTATATATAATTTTTATAAAAACTAAAAATATTTTTAATAATGAAATTCTATTTAAAAAGATGCATTTAATTGCTTTATAGGAACAAAATTAAATATTCTTATTATTGAAAATTATTTTTTAATTAAAAATGAGCAGGAAAATAATTCTATTAATAATTAAAAAGATAATTTTACTTTAGATTAATATATAAAAAGAATATTAAAAAAAATTTTTAATATGAAGTTTTTTATTTTCATAAGCAACTTCAAATCTGTTGTTATCAAAATTTTTTTTAATTCTAGCTCAATATTTTTTCTTGCATGACCTTTAATAATTAGATTATAATTATTTAGAATTTGATTATATATAATTGCAATCAATAATTTTTTTATCTAATAAATTTGGATTAGTAAATTTAAATACAAAGGAATGATAAATATATTGAAAAATAATAAATTTAAGTTGTTTTTTTATGTATGTTCATCTGCCTTTTTTATAGAGAATTTTTAACATTAATCTTGATATAGTAGAAAATAAAATCCTTAAAGGTTTATTTAATATAATAAAATTAATAATACTTATTTCAAAATTAGAAAAATAATTTTTTGGATCATCATTATACTGGTCTTCAATATTAGGATTATAATTAGAAATTTTTTCGGATAAAAAAGATTGAAAGTTTTTGTTATGCATTCTTTTAATTTCTAAAAATTTATAAATTTTATTTAGTAATGATTCCCTATTTTTAAACATTTCTTCAAAATCAACATATAAAATATTTTTATGACTAAGATTACTCGTTTGTTTTTCATATTTATTTGTTTTATTTATAATCTTACTAGAATTAGTAATTAATAATAAGATAAAAAAAAATTTTTTATCACTAACATTAATTTTATTATTATATTGATTGTAAAAAATTCTTAAAGAATTTGAAAAAACTTTATCAATTGTTCTTCTTTTTATTATAATTAATTTATAATTTTTAAAATGATTTATTAGGTTTTGTACTTGGTCAATTGAATTACTACCACATATTAAATAGTTTTGATAATTCTTGATGTCATCAAGACTACTAACAAAACTGTGAAAAATTAAATTTTCTAAAATCTCAATATTAAGAGTGTTATTTTGAAAAGTTTTAAAATTTTTATAAATGTTATTAATATAATTATTAATGTTTATATTGAATTTATGTTCTTTTAATTCTGTGTCAGAAATATAACTATAGCATTTATGTGAAAAATGACTTTCAAGAATAAAATCAAAACATGTATTATTATTAATAATAAATTTTATTAGAGTTACTATTGGTAAAACATAATAATTATTTTTGATCTCAATTTTAATAAAATCTTTTTTATTAAAATATTTGGAATGAAAATATGTATTTGAATTATTTATTATAAATTTTTCAAATTTATTTAGCAAAAAAGATATACCAAAATTTTGGTAAGGAATAGTAAAAATATCTTTGTTACCATCTATAAGTTGCATCATTTGTGCTTTACCTGTCATTGATGAGCCACATATATAAATTTTTTTTAAATCTATTATCATTCAGTCAATATTTATAAATTTTTTTAATTAACACTTTAGCTAATAATGTCCAAGCTTCGTCATCAACTTTGTGAGTGATATTATTTTTATAAAATAAAATATTTGTTTGTTGAATTGACTGGAAATATTTAAATATTTTTTTCTTATTAACATCATTTGATATACAGAAATTAATTCTATCATCAATATCCTCAAAATTATCTACTTTTTGAACTGGCGGATTAGACATTCTAAAAAAAATACTTTCTTTACCTATTTCTATTACATGTTTATTTAGTAATAAAGGTAATATTAATGAAGTTGTGCCATACCCTATAATAATCTTACTTATTTTAATTAAATCAAATGTACTTACTTCATTATAACAAATTTTAATATTATGATAATTTTTGATTAATATTTCAATATCTTTTTCAATTTTAATTCTTGGATGTGATTTTATAATTAAATTGTAATTAGCTGGTATTTTATCTAAAATTTTTTTTATATTCGTTAATTTATTGCACAATTCTGGATTATTGTATTTTGTAATCCAATGATTGTCGTTTTTAGTAAGTAATAGTAAAATATTATTATTATTATTCTTATTATTTATATTTAATTTATTACTATTGTATCTATATAAAACATTCTGTGTAAAATTTTTTACATTATTTTTGATTGAATAATATATTGATGTAGAACTATTTTTGAATTTATTTTTTTGAATTAAGTTATTTTCTTGATATTCTATATAATTATTAATAAATTCAGTTACTTTTAGTTTAATATTCCTTGATTCTTCAATGTATAAGTTTTTATTATAATTTTTATTTAATTCATTGTTATCAAATTTTAAATTATTATAAATTGAAAACATTCCATTTAAAGGTGAGTTACTAATTGGGATAAATGTTTTTATGTTATTTTTTTGAAGAACTTGAGATAAAATTTCAATTGGTTTGCTTTGAAAAACTCCTAAACCACAATTAATTATACAATATTTTATGTCTTTCTCAATAATATATTTTAAAAAAAAATCACTCAAGTTTAAATTTTTATTTTTTATAAAATTGGCTTTAATCAATATGTTATTGTAATTATTTTTTTTAAAATCTTTATAATTTGAATAATCTTCAAAAATTATATGGATTGCAGCACTCTCTAGAATAAAATTTTTTAAAAAATTAAAGGTGTGCTTATAATTATTTATTTGTATATGGCTGAAGAAAAATAACAATTTCATATGTTTTTTTATATACTAATTATTTTTTTGCTTCATAACAAATTTGTTTGCATTATTATTAATTACTTAATTATTTTTAAATAGTCTTCAAATTTACTATTTTTCTAAAAAAAGGTTTTGTTGTCTTATTTTTATGAACCTCGGAAAGATTAAACTTTAACACTTTGTCCAAATTATTCCAAGGATATTCTGAAAATCTAATAAATTGTGACTGATTATTTACTTTCATTTCTTTTTCTACTGCATTTAAACAATAAAAAATATTCTCTTTAACCATTACATTTCTTAATAAATCTAAATATTTATCAATCTCTCGAAAAGACATTTCTTGAAAACTCATTGTATTAAATGCAATATTAATAGATCCTTTTTTTAATATATTTATCTGATCACTGGTTAAAAATATAAACTCATATTTATTATTATTAAATTTTTCATCTATCTCATTAGGCAAAAGATACTTAGAGTTTGGAAATCTATGAATTATATTTAACATGGAAAATAATAATGAAATATCTAAATCTATTAAGAAATATTTATTATTATTGAAATACGAAGATAAAGATCTAATTAAGCTTCCTACCCCCGGCCCAATTTCTAAAATATTTTTATTATTAATATCTATTTTTTTAATTGAGTTTATTAAATCATTAATAATATAAATAGATTTAAAGATCGTAAAATCTTTTCTTTTTTTTCCAAATTCATCATTAATAAATGAAATATCAATTGGTTTGCTATTTACTGAATTAGAAAAATTGAAACTTGCATCAAAATTAATTCCATCATGAATTTTTAAGATTTTATATATAAATTTCTTAATATTTTGTTTTAATGATAAATCATAATTTATTTCTTGTTTATTAAAACATTCTTCAAACTTATCATCAAGACCAGTATTATTATCTTTACTTATTCTAACTAAATTATTTTTACAAAATACAAAAGATTCATAATTCTTTTTTTCTCTCTTTGACCAATGATGAGTTAAATTAATATTTTTTTTATTAGCTATACTTTGATAATATTTATATATTCTTATGTAATTTTTTTTTTCTAATTTTATCTCAAAATATTTCATTTTTCAAATTTATATTTAATATTTATACTATGCATTCCCTTAGATTTTTTTAGTTTGTAATCTTTTAAATATTTTTTATTAGAAATAACGTATTTAATTAATTCTTCTAGAGAAAAGTCATTTGAATTAAAGTGCTTAAATATTCTTACAATATTTAAATATTCATTTTTATTATCAACTGTAAAATTAAGATTAGGGTATTTTATTTTTTTGTTTCTAATTTTAATAATATTTACTTTGTATATATCAGGTCTATTGAGCATCCATGTCATGTACTCGCTATTATTTGGATATCTCACGTTTTTTAAACAAAATTCCAGTGCTTTAGTTGAAATAACTTCTGATCTAGTGCCATTAGGGATTTGATCACAATATGTATAATCGCTATTATTTTTTTTATGATTTAATATCATTTTATCTATCATTTTAGGATCTGTTAGTGGATTGTCTCCAGTTACTCGCACCACATTTTTTGCTTTATGTAATTTAGCAGCCTTTAAAAATCTTGAAATAACGTTTAATTCTGAACCCCTAACACATAATATATTATTTTTTTTTGCAAAATGATAAATTGGATCATCTTGCTTATTTGTTGAAGTACACAAAACAATTTTTTTTGAGTTTCTTACAGTTAATAGTCTATTGTATAAAACATGTATCAGAGGTTTTCTCATAATAGGTAGGAGTGCTTTATTTTTAAGTCTTTTTGATTTTAGTCGCACTGCAACCAGTATTATTGTGCTGCCTTTATTTAATGATATCATTTATTTGTATTATGCTATCTTCACTTATGTTTTTATTTAGTTTTGGTTTTATCAAGCTTTTAAATTGCTCCTCGTCAACACCTAGTTTATTGATTCTTTTAAAATTTACATCATTGTTTTTAATAAAATGACCTTTTTTTAAATTTTTCTTGGCAACTAAATACTTTTTTGCAAAATTCAGATATTTTTTTTCAGCTTTAGATACAATAAATTTTTCATCACCTAAAGCAAGATAAGCTTTTTTCAAATTTGAAACAAAAATTTTAAATTCATCTGGATTTAAGCTAGAATAATAATCATTCTTCTTTTTTGATCTATCAATATTAATGTGTTTCTCAATCACATCAGCACCCATTGATAGGGCCATCAATGGAATAGCTTGTGCAAAAAAATTTGTGGTTGCATCAATATGATCTGCATAACCAATACAAACTTTGGGGAAATTTTTTTTGAGGCAAACAATTTTATTAAGCTCAATATCTTTTATTTTGGTTGGAAAGTTCTGATAGCCTAACATTAAGCAAATATCTTTATATTTAATTTTATTTAATATTTTTTTTAATTCTTGAATGTCGGCTCCAGAAATATTTATTATCAAGGGTAACTGATATTTATTTATATATTTAATTATTTCTTCCTCATATAAGTTACTAACTGAGACTTTAAAACAATCAAAAAAATCAGATTTATGAGCAAAAACTAAACTTTCGTATTCAAAAATTTCACATATTTTATTAATTTTTAGTTTTTTAGTTTTATTAAAAATATATTCCCAATTTTTGAAATTAATTTCAATTTTTTTTAAAATTTTAAAATAGCTATTATATTTTGAGACAAAATTTTCAGTTTTGAAAATTTGGAATTTTAATGCATTAGAATTTGTTTGTTTAAGTTTATTAGATAAGTAAAGTAAATTTTTAGTATCACCCAAATGAGCAGATGCTATTTCTCCTATAATAAATGGTTTTTTAATTTTAGAAAAAAAATTTTTTTTCAAAGCCATGAATACACATCTTTAAATGAGCAATTTTTACATATGCTTACCTCTTCACCCTTATTATCAATATGGAGATTTCTTACTTTTCCAATTTCATTGCCATACCAAATTTGCTTTAGATTTAAAACTTCTTTTTTTGGGTTATTAAAATTCTTAGAAATTTTTATATTTTTTAATAATTCAAAACCTTTTTTATTTTTATTAACACTATCAATTACTTTTTCATAATCTTTATCATTATTAAATGCCATAGAATTAGTATAACCTACTGGATATGATGCTCCCCAATCATAGCAGCACATTGCAACTTTACCTTCATAAGTTACCAATAATCTTTGAAAGGGTTGCTCACATGGTTTTCTTCCATTAGAAAGTTTAATATTGCCAAAAACATCCTTCATGTAAGGCGTTTCTTTTGGTAGATTGTGTTTTAAAAGTAAATGATAATATATAGATTGACTATCTTCATCTAAATCTGATAGTTTTCCACCCCTTTCAGTGTATTGACTAACACTAACATCATCTACAAAGTTATTAAAAAGTTTAAAAAATTGATCTTTTTCTTTATGAGTGTCTTCCGTTAATATCATTTGTATTTTTGTGTAAGGAAATTTGCTATCTCTCTTTTTCTTTATTTCATCGAATTTTAATATGTTTCCGTAAACTGACTCAAAACTATTTTTTCCAAATCTTCCTGGCCTCATTTTTTCATAAGTCTCTTTTGTGCCGCCATCAAATGAATAAATTAAAAAATCTAATCCACTATCTATTAATTTATTTGACATTTTTGGATCAAGATTAGTTGCATTTGTATTGATTATTGTTTCCATGATACCTTTTTTTTTTGCATAATGGATAAATTCTGGTAACTTTGGATGCAAAAGCGGCTCACCCCTCCAGTTGAACTTAATACTTGGGATGCCCATTTCTGCTGCCTGGTCTATAAGGTCATAACATGTCGATTCATCAATTATTTTATCTGGAGTTGCAAGATATTCACGAAAACAAAATGGGCATGCTAGATCACAAATTGAGGCTGTTTCAATATCAAGACAAAGAGGAGCTATAGATTCTTTTTCCATTTGTATATTTGAATACTTATTTTTAATTAAGAATTTTGGAAGGTCATTCCAATTGGTCCTATACTTGATATATTGTTTAATAAAATTATCTTTAGCTAATTGTTTAGTTTTGTATTTTTTTAAAAAAAAATCTTCAAAAGCTCTGTTATGTTCAATGTTTTGAATCATATACTTTACTCTAGATGAATTACTATCTTGTTTTTTAAGTAAAGCCGATCCTTCAAGCACTTCACCTTTTTGAATTTTATAGTTTTCACTTTGTTTATTCTGCATAAAATTATTTTAATGAAATATCTTTATATTTCAGAATATGATCTGCTTTAAGATCTCTGTTTATTTTTTTTCCAACAATTTTTTTAATATCTATAGGACTTATGCCAAAACCTGGCCTTTTAGAAATTAAATGTTTATCTAATATAGTATCACCTTTTCTTAAATTTATTTTAAGAACTAAACTTCTTCTTGCATTTAATCTTGCTTCTTTTTCAAGCTTTAAAGGATTATAGTTTTGAGAGCCATTTAATACTCTAAAATTTTTAAGTATATTTTTAAAATTTTTTAAATCATTGCAATCCATAGAATGATAATGATCATTGCCTTTTAAATTTTTATCTAATGTAAAATGTTTTTCAATAACTTTAGCCCCATAAAAAGTTGAAATTACTAGTGATGACATAAAAGTATCAGGTAATGTATGATCTGAGTATCCAATAATTTTATTTTTATATTTTCTTTTTAAAAATTTTATTTTTTCCAAGTTTGCATTTTTATTTAGTGTTGGGTAATTTAATATGCAGTGCAATAATATTATTGCTTTAACTCCATTTTTCTTCAAGAAATTAACCGTGTTATCAATTTCTTTTAAAGTTGATGCGCCAACAGACAAAATTATAGGTTTTTTTTTAGATGCAATTTTTTTTAGAAGCTGGTAATTGGTTAAGTCAGCTGAAGCAACTTTAAAAAATTTTAAATGTGGGTTTAAAAAATCAACAGAGTCTTCATCAAAAGGAGTGGATAAAAAGTCAATTGACTTTTTCTTGCAATATTGAGCCAGGTTTTTGTAATCATTTTTATCAAATTTATCAAATTTTTTAAATAAAAGGTATTGGCTTTTTGTTTTTTCTTTATTTAGATCCCAATAAGAAGGGCTGTTTTTAGAAGCTAATGTTTCTGCTTTATAAGTTTGAAATTTGACACAATCTGCGCCACCTTTGACTGCTAAATCAATTAATTTTTTTGCTTTTTTTATTGACCCCTCATGATTTACACCTACTTCAGCAATAATATATGGATCAAAAAAATCTCTTAAATTGAGACTATCTATAAAATTATTCTTCATTTAGTTTTAATTTTTTTGAATAGAATTCCATATTTTTTTTATTGTTTGTCAAATTATCAAAATGTCTTCTATATCTATACAGAGGTAACGCAACTCTCTCAATACTATATTTTTTCTTGAATCTAATACTAAATTCTTCATCCTCTCTTGCTAAAAAATCCTCGTTATATAGCCCTATTTCAATTAATTTATCTAATTTAAACATTATACCGCACCCAATTGGTTTATTTAAGCAATCTTCGTGTGATAAAATATTTTGCTGGTCATCAACAATTAAATAGTCACAAGCTATTGCGTCAATAGTATTATTTAAATTAAGATGCATTGATAATACATTTAAATATTCCCAATGAACATAATCATCGGAGTCAACTCTTACTATATACTGTCCTTTAGCCTGTTTTATTCCCTTATTTAAAGATCCAGGTAAGCCCAATTGTTTTTCGTTCAGAAAGTACCTAATATCTCCAAAAAATGGATTTATTGCACTTTCTGTATTGTCTGTACTAGCATCGTTGATAACTATTAATTCATAATCGTTTAGATTTTTAGTTTGCTTTAAAAGTGATCTTAGACATCTTCCAATATATTTTTCAGAGTTATGGACAGGTATGATAACTGATATTTGAACAGATTGCATATAAATTTACTTTAAAAATTTTATTAAATGAATATCTTTATAAATTTGTATATAAATTTGTATATAAATTTATTAATTTATGATTAAATTAATATGAAAAAATAAGTATTTACTTAAAACAGGATCTTATCAGTAAATAAAATCAAGGAAAACCTGAGTGATTTTAATCAAAATGAATATATTAAAATAATACTAGCAATACATTCAAAAAGATTTGTGAAAAATGTGAAAAAGAATATTAAAATAATATTTTAAAATTTAGGAATATTTTTTTAAAAAAGTAATATCAAGGAAATATTATATTTATATAAAGGTTTTTAGACTTAGGGATTGGTAGAATCATAAAAGTTATTTTTGAAAAAATTTCATTTAATGTAGATTTTTTTTAAACCAAATTTCTTATTAGTATCAAATTCCTGAATCCGAAAATTATCATAATTATATCCTTTATATTTGCTTTTATACTTTGTTATATCTAAATAAAATGAGTCTATATTAAACACTGCTTTACCATAGATTAGAGCTGTTGATCCGAAAGAATATAATTTACTAATTTTCATTTTTGCAAAATACTCTTCTACTATTAGATTAGTATTATTATATAATACTTGGCAATTTAAGAATTTTTTTTTATCAGAAATATTTTTACATCTTGGATGAGGTTTATAATATATATTACAAACATCAATATTTTCATTTTTTACTATTTTAGAAATTAATTTATTATAAATATTTATTTCATCAAATAAATTTAATTCCCAATCATATTGGAAAACACTTCCAAGAATTAAAACAACATTATTGTTATCAGCTGACTTAAGATCAGAGAATTTTTTTAAAGTATTACTAAAGTTTTTGTTTATATTGATTACTTTTTTAGTTTTAATTATACTAAATAAATAATCAAATTTTAAATTATATTTGACATTGTTCCTAAAAGATTTTTTAAATTTAAAAGAAGTCATAAAAGTAAGCAAAAACAACAAATAACTATATATTTTATAAATAATTTGTTGATAAATATTTTTATTAATGATCGAATTAATTCTAATATCATAAAACCCATCCTCTATCAGAAAGATTTTATCAGGAGTGTTGAGAGCTTCATAAAATGCTAAATCTAATGTCTTATAGTTAGTTCTTATAAAAACTTCATTAACTGAATCAAAATAATTATCAAAAGTATGCTTAATAAGCTCAATATTTTTTGGCCTCTGATAATTATTAAATACAAAATTTTTTTTTAATTTTATAATTTTATTGATTATAGCTTTTATTGAAAAAAATTTAAAAAAAATTTTTTTTTTTTTATCCTGCTCAATAGGAAAAATTTTTGTTAAATCTAAAAAAATGAAATTATATTTACTTGTATAATAAATTATAGTCTTAAGCGTCTCTTCATTTAAATTAGGATGTAAAGCTACAACGTATGTTGTAAATAAATTCTCATCTATATTTTGAAGGTAATCAATAGCAGCTTTAGAACAAACTAACTGCAGAGGAGAAGTAACTAAAATAACTCTATTTTTCATTTTTTGTATTCAAATTCATTATAATAATTATTTAATATTTTTATAATTTTATCTTGATTCTTAACTGTTAAACCAAAAAAAATAGGTATTGAAACAGATATTTTTCCATGTTTTTCAGCATTTGGAAAAGACCCAATTTTAAAACCTTTTTTTCTATAATATGGCTGAAGGTGAATTGGGAAGTAATGAGAGTTAACACCAAGACCTTTTTGTCTTAGAAAATTAATTGCTTTAATATTAGAAAATTTTTTAATTGAATATTTTGGCCTTATTACAAATAGATGATTGCTAGAAAAATAATTTTTTTTATGCTTGATAGGTTCAATATTACTATTTTCAAAAGCATTAATATATTTTGTATATATTTTTCTTCTTTCAATTATAAATTTATTTATTTTACTTATTTGTGAAATTCCAATAGCAGAGTGAATATCGCTCAGTCTGTAATTATAGCCAAGATTTTTTTGAAAATAAGAGCAAAAAGAATCATTATATTTGTAATTTGCTTGCACCACTCCATGAACTCTGTACTCTTTGAGTCTATTAAAAAGCTTAATAGAGTTTGTTAAAGCAACGCCACCTTCAGCTGTTGTGATTGTTTTAACTGGGTGAAAGCTAGTCACTGTAATATCAGAAAACTTACAAGAACCTACTTGCTCATTATGATTTTTTGCACCCAAAGAATGTGAAGCATCTTCAATTATTTTAACATTATATTTTTTTGCTAACTTCCATATTTTACTTTGATCAGTAGGTTGCCCACCAAAATGAACAGGTATAAATATTTTAGGTAGTTTATTTTTTTTCTTAGCGTTTTTTAACTTTTCTTCAAAATATTCTGAATCTACATTCCCAGTTTTAAAATCTATATCAACAAAGTCTACACTTGCTCCACAATACTCAGCACAATTAGCTGAAGCGATAAAAGAGTTAGGTGATGTCCATAATAAATCATTTTTTTTTAGACCTAATGCGAGACATGAAATATGAAGTGCTGAGGTTCCACTATTTGTGGCAACTGCATATTTTGATTTCGTTTTTTTTAAAATTAAACTTTCAAATTTAGGTGTTAAAGGTCCTTGAGTAAGATAATTTGATTTTAATACATTGATTACGCTATTAATATCTTCATTATCAATAAATTGTTTTCCATATGGTATCATTTAAATTTATAAATTTTTATTTAATTTTATCAATTCTTTTGTATTTAAAAATTTATGATTAGTGCCTGAGCTAAACTCAAAATTCTTAGAAACTTTTTTACCAATTTCTCCCTTTTTATTTTTTTGGAAATTATTAGATAATGTATTAAATTTTATAGTTGGTGTTATTATAAAATATTTTTTAAATTCATAGGTTAGATGATCATCATCTTTTGGGCACATTATTTCATGAATTTTTTCACCAGGTCTTATTCCAATAATTTTTTGCCTAATATTAGGCGCCATTGACTTTGCTAAATCAACTATTTTAACTGAAGGTATTTTAGGAACAAAAATTTCACCTCCTTGCATTAATAAAATAGAGTTTATTACAAATTGAACCCCTTGATCTAGAGTGATCCAAAAGCGTGTCATATCAGGATGGGTGATTGGTATAAACTTTGATTTTTCATCAATTAATCTTTTAAAATAAGGGACTACAGATCCCCTTGAACCTACAACATTACCATATCTTACAACTGAGAATCTCGTATTAGCTTTTCCAACAATATTATTAGCTGCAATAAATAATTTATCTGAAACTAACTTTGTAGCACCATATAAATTGATAGGATTTGCGGCCTTGTCTGTTGATAAAGCTATAACTTTTTTTACTTTATTGGTTATTGCAGCATCAATAACATTTTGAGCACCATGTATATTAGTTTTTATACATTCCATTGGATTATATTCTGCTGCAGGAACTTGTTTTAAAGCAGCTGTATGAATTACATAATCAACATCCTGCATTGCAAGTTTTAATCTTTCAGAGTCCCTAACATCGCCAATAAAAAAACGCATATTATTTTGTTTATAAATTTGCTGCAAATCGAACTGCTTTAACTCATCTCTTGAATAAACAATTATTTTTTTTGGTTTATAAATTGATTGTATTTTTTTTATAAATTTTTTTCCAAAAGAGCCTGTAGCTCCAGTTATTAGAATATTTTTATTATTAAACATTTATTAAATTTTTCCTATAATAGCTTTAAATCATTATCTATCATTTTTTTAATTATTGCATCTATAGACACTAATGGTTTCCAATTAAGCTCTTTAATTGCTTTTGAAGGATCGCCTAAAAGATTGTCAACATCATTTGGGCGAAAATACCTTTTACTTACTCTTATAATTATATCGCCTTTTTTTATATTTGAATTTTTATCTATAATTGATTTTACTATAGCAAATTCCTTCAATCCTTTTTCTTTCCAGCCAATCTTAATTCCAAGATAATTACAGCTTTTATTTATGAATTCTCTAACGCTAATTTGTTTTCCTGTAGCAATTACATAATCATCCGCCTTCTTTTTTTGCAACATTTTCCACTGCATCTTCACATAATCAGCAGCGTAACCCCAATCTCTTTTTGAATTAAGGTTACCTACATATAGACACTTTCTTTTACCTACTTTTATTTCAGCTAAACCTTTTGTAATTTTTCTAGTAACAAAAGTCTCCCCTCTTCTTTCAGATTCATGATTAAATAAAATACCATTACAAGCAAATATGTTATAAGAGTCTCTGTAAACTTTTGTTATCCAATATGCATATAATTTTGAAACACCATAGGGACTTTTAGGTAAAAAATTTGATTTTTCATTAAGATTTTTTTTTACTAAATCTCCAAACATTTCAGAAGTTGAAGCTTGATAAAACTTGCATTTTTTTTGAAGATTCAATAATCTTATTGACTCTAAAATTCTAAGAGTTCCCAAAGAATTTACATTTGATATATATTCTGGGTTTTCAAAACTTACACCTACATGACTTTGTGCTGCTAAATTATAAATCTCATTAGGTCGAATTTTTTTTATAATTTTAGTCATTGATAAACTGTCAGTCATATCCCCATAATGTAAAATTAAGTTTCTGTTGGGTATAGTCGGATCTTGATAAATATTGTCAATTAACTGTGTATTAAATTGAGATGATTTTCTTTTTATACCATGCACAATATATCCTTTTCCTAAAAGATATTCAGATAAATAACTCCCATCTTGTCCTGTAATTCCAGTAAGTAATGCTACTTTTTTCATAATCTAATATTTATATCTTTCTTTAGAAAATCATAAGTTTTTTTAATTCCCTTTATAAGTGATATTTTAGGCTTCCAACCTAAACTTTTAATCCTATCTGAATTTAATAGTTTCCTTGGAGTGCCATCTGGCACCTTAGAGTCAAAACTAATCTTTGCTCTATAGTCAGAAATTCTCAATATTAATTTTGCAAGTTTATTTATTGTTATTTCCTCTCCTGACCCAACATTAATCATAGAATATTTTACATTTTTTTTCATTGCTATTATAGCTGCTTTAGCTAAATCATCAACATACAAAAATTCTCTTTTAGCCTTACCCGTACCATATAATTTAATTTCATTAATATTATTTTTTTTAGCTAATTTAATTTTATTTAAAATTGCAGGAATTACATGAGAATAATTTTTATCATAGTTATCATTTTGACCATATAAATTTGATGGCATTAAAGTAAAATAATTTTTATTACTTAACTTTCTAATATAAGAACATAATTTCAACCCAGAAATTTTTGCTACTGCGTAAGCTTCATTGGTTAATTCTAACTTTCCATTAAGTAATTCATTCTCTTTAATTGGTTGCTTAGAATATTTTGGATAAATACAACTACTTCCAAAAAAAGCAAAATTATTTACACCTGAGTTATAACATGACAAAATTATATTATTTTGTAATTTAGTATTTAAAGATAAAAAGTTAATAGGATCTTTCATGTTTGCTTCAATACCTCCAACGTAAGCCGCTGGCGAAAAAACGTATTCTGGCTCAGTTTTTTCTAAGTAGTTTTTAACTTTTTTTTCATTCAATAAATCTAATTCTTTTCTAGTCGGATAATATAAGTTTCTATAATTTTGCTCTTTAAGAATTCTCAAAATAGATGCACCAACTAAACCATTGGTTCCAGTAACTAAAATTTTACTATTTTTTTTCATTTTACTTATAATATTCCCTATACCAATTTACGAACATTGATATACCTTCTTCTATTTTAACACTGGGTGTAAAATTAATAAAATTTTTTAATTTATTTGAATCGCCATGAGTTTTAAACACATCACCTTTTTGCATTTTTTTATTTATTTTTTTTGATTTTTTACCAATCACTTTCTCGATTACTTCTATAAAATATAAAAGCTTTTGAGGATTTGAACTAGAAATATTAAAAATGTCTGAACCTATTTGTTTCTTTTTTATAATTTTTTCAATTGAAGTTATTACATCCGAAATAAATGTAAAATCCCTTACATGATTGCCCGAGTTATATAATTCAATTTTCTTTCCTTCTAAAATTGACTTTGTAAAAATAAATAATGCCATATCAGGCCTTCCATAAGGTCCATAAACAGTAAAAAATCTAAGTGCTGTTGATTTGAATTTGTGAATTTTAAAATACGAATGGGCAATTATTTCATTATTCTTTTTGGTTGCAGCATAAAGAGATTCAGGTTCACTAGTAGAAGAATCCTCTCTTGTGGGAAATTTATCTTGACTACCATACACAGAGCTAGATGAAGCATATAAAAATTTTTTAACATTATTTATTCGTGAGTATTCTATAATGTTGTAAAACCCTACAATATTTGCAGTAATATAAGCTTCAGGGTATTTTAATGCATACCTAACGCCAGCTTGCGCGGCTAAATGAACAACAATATCAAATCTCTGATTATTAAAATATTTTTTTACCTTATTTTCTTCTGAAATATCAATTTTAGAAAAATGAAAATTATTATTTTTTTGTAAAATTCTTATTCTTTCTTTTTTTAACTTAGTGTCATAATAATTATTAAGGTTATCAATTCCAAATATTTTATTTTTTTTGTTTTTAGATAGACTTGTGCATAAATGAAATCCAATAAAACCTGCGCAACCAGTTACTAAAAATTTCATAAATTAATTAGTTGGTAATACAAATTCTGGACCAGCTTTTATACTTTTTGGCCATCTACTTGTAACAGTTTTTAATTTTGTATAAAAGTGCACCCCTTCCATTCCATGAACTGCATGATCGCCAAATAGTGATTGTTTCCATCCCCCAAAGCTATGGAATGCCATTGGTACTGGAATAGGAACATTAACGCCCACCATCCCAATTTTTGTATTTGTTGTAAAATGCCTCGATATTTCACCGTCAGATGTGTAAATACTAGTTCCATTTCCAAAAACATGATCATTAACAAGGTCAAGGGCCTCATCATAACTATTTACCCTTACAACACATACAACTGGACCAAATATTTCTTCTTTGTATATTGTCATATCCTTTGTAACATTATCAAACAAAGTTGGTCCTATAAAATAACCATTTTCATAACCTTGAATCTTATAATTTCTTCCATCTTCAACAAGAGTTGCGCCTTCTTTCACACCTATAGAAATATAGTTTTCTATCTTTTCTTTATGTTCTTTTGATATTACCGGCCCCAT
>CABXEZ010000004.1:0-2500 GCA_902511405.1 uncultured Alphaproteobacteria bacterium | reverse complement strand
TGGAGGATAGCGGGATCGAACCGCTGACCTCCTGAATGCAAATCAGGCGCTCTCCCAGCTGAGCTAATCCCCCTTGAATAAATGGTGGGCCGAGGAAGACTTGAACTTCCGACCTCACGCTTATCAAGCGCGCGCTCTAACCAACTGAGCTACCGGCCCAGTCTGATTAAGGAAACACCTAGCACTTAGCTAATATTATAAAGAGATAAATAGACAACAATCCGGATGTTTGCCTAAGCAAACATCAATATCCTTAGAAAGGAGGTGATCCAACCGCAGGTTCCCCTACGGTTACCTTGTTACGACTTCGCCCCAGTCGCTGACCCTACCGTGGACGGCTGCTTCCTTGCGGTTAGCGCACCGGCTTAAGGTAAAACCAACTCCCATGGCGTGACGGGCGGTGTGTACAAGGCCCGAGAACGTATTCACCGTAGCACGCTGATCTACGATTACTAGCGATTCCAACTTCATGGACTCGAGTTGCAGAGTCCAATCCGAACTGAGATGGTTTTTTGGGATTAGCTTTACTTTGCAGTATTGCTGCCCACTGTCACCACCATTGTAGCACGTGTGTAGCCCAGACCGTAAGGGCCATGAGGACTTGACGTCATCCCCGCCTTCCTCCAGCTTATCACCGGCAGTTTTCTTAGAGTGCCCAGCTTAACCTGATGGCAACTAAGAATGAGGGTTGCGCTCGTTGCGGGACTTAACCCAACATCTCACGACACGAGCTGACGACAGCCATGCAGCACCTGTGTGTATGCCAGCCGAACTGAAGAATTACGATTCTGTAATTCAAACATACCATGTCAAGGTCTGGTAAGGTTCTTCGCGTTGCTTCGAATTAAACCACATGCTCCACCGCTTGTGCGGGCCCCCGTCAATTTATTTGAGTTTTAATCTTGCGACCGTACTTCCCAGGCGGAGTGCTTAATGCGTTAGCTTCGACACTGAAACTATTGTCCCAGCGACTAGCACTCATCGTTTACTGCGTGGACTACCAGGGTATCTAATCCTGTTTGCTACCCACGCTTTCGTATCTCAGCGTCAAAAATGGCCCAGCCAGTCGCCTTCGCCACTGGTATTCTTTCCAATATCTACGAATTTCACCTCTACACTGGAAATTCTACTGGCCCCTACCAAATTCTAGATCACTAGTTTTAAATGCAGTTCCTGGGTTGAGCCCAGGGATTTCACATCTAACTTTTTGATCCGCCTACATACGCTTTACGCCCAGTGATTCCGAACAACGCTAGCCCCCTTCGTATTACCGCGGCTGCTGGCACGAAGTTAGCCGGGGCTTCTTCTTCAACTAATGTCATTATCATCATTGATGAAAGAGCTTTACAACCCGAAGGCCTTCTTCACTCACGCGGCATTGCTGGATCAGGGTTTCCCCCATTGTCCAATATTCCCTACTGCTGCCTCCCGTAGGAGTCTGGGCCGTGTCTCAGTCCCAGTGTGGCTGATCATCCTCTCAAATCAGCTATAGATCGTAGCCTTGGTGGAGCAATTACCTCACCAACTAGCTAATCTAGTGCGGGCTCATCTGAAGGCGATAAATCTTTCTCTTTGCAGACACATCCGGTATTAGCTACAGTTTCCCGCAGTTATTCCGAACCTTCAGGTAGATTCCCACATGTTACTCACCCGTGCGCCACTAGGTCCGAAGACCTCGTTCGACTTGCATGTATGAGGCATGCCGCCAGCGTTCGTTCTGAGCCATAATCAAACTCTTAAGTTAAGTAAATTTGACCAAAGTCAAAAATTTACGGAACGTCCGTTAAAGCGGAATACTTCTTGTATAAACAAAAGTATTTGTTGATACGTATTCCATTAACTTTCGTAATTTAGTAATTACGAATTGTTGTCTACGTATCTCTTTATTATCTTATTAACATGTTAAAGAGCGTAGTAATCCAAAAATGAAAAATTAATTTGCAATAAGGATTACAATTTTCTGAGATTTCCCAGAAAGAATATGAGCCTATAATAGTATTAAATTTTCTTGTCAAACCCTAAAAAATTTATTTTTTTATTAGATTTCTGGGGATAATTTTTAATGAATTTTAAATATTTTAATAAAATAAAGAATCTATCATTAAATTGGTTGCGGGAGTAGGATTTGAACCTACGACCTTCAGGTTATGAGCCTGACGAGCTACCGGGCTGCTCCATCCCGCGATCTAATATGAATATGGTATTTATTATCCATAGATTTTAATATTCAATATCTTCCTTATAAGAATTAAAAAATTAATCAAATAAAGTTTTTTAAAATTTAATTTAACTTTGTTTTTAATATTATTACCCCCGTATTCAAAAATTATTTTTTTTTTTAATAAATTTCTATATCTGTATTCAAAGCTAGGAATAACAACTTTGGATTTTAAATTTTCAAAATTTACATCATCATTTTCTGCAATAAAATGTAACATTTTTAGAGAAACTGAATGACTTAGTCCTGAAAATAAAAAAGCAAAAAAAACATTAATAAATA